>JAAZPG010000207.1 GCA_012797375.1 Acidobacteriota bacterium | reverse complement strand
GACGAGGACGCCGCCGGCCACGCCGACGGTATCGGCCATCGCCACCAGAAGCGGCACGACCAGGGTGATCGCGATCAGGCGCGGGGCCATCAGAAACTTCTCCGGAACGATGCCCATCGTCCGGAGGGCGTCGATCTCGTCCATGACCTTCATCGTCGAAATCTCGGCCGTGATGGATGCCCCGACCTTGCCCGCCAGCATGATCCCGGTCATGAGCGGGACAAGCTCCTTGATCATCGCCAGGCCGATAAGGTCGGCCAGGTAGATGTCCGCCCCGAAGAGCCGCAGTTGGGCGGCCGAGGTGAGCGAGATCGTGACGCCGACAAGAAACGTGATCAGGGCGACGATCGGAAAGGACTTGTAGCCCATGACATAGAACTGCTGAACCACCGATCCGGGCAAAACCCCCCGCCGGGATCCGAGGTACTGGGCGGTATAGTGGAGCTCGTCGGCAAGGAGACTGAAAAAGCGCCTGAATTCCTCCTTCAGTCTCATGCCGTCTCCCGCATTGGAAGGTTTATTATACCTTAAATTGACCGACCGGCGACGAGTCTGTTACATTGTCCTGGAAACGCCATCCTTCGGAGGTCCGCTATGAAAAAAGCCGTCGCCGCGGGCGCCGTGATTCTCTTCGCCGGCGCCGCCCTCCTCTCCGCCTCGTTCCGGAAGGAGGACATCAAAGTCCACCGGCTCGATAACGGGCTGAAGATCCTTCTCCTCGAGCATCACACGATCCCCAACATCGCCCTGTACACGTATTACCGCGTCGGGTCGCGCAACGAGCGGCCCGGCCTGACCGGGGTCTCCCATTTCATCGAGCACATGATGTTCAACGGCTCCCCCAAGGTCCCGCCGGGAGAGTTCGACCGGAGGATGGAATTCGCCGGCGGCTCGAACAACGCCTCGACCAGCCAGGACCGGACGGGATACACCGATTGGATTCCCGCGGCCGCCTTGGAAGAGATGCTCGAGATGGAAGCCGACCGGATGCAGGACGCGACGTTCGATTCCGAGGTCCTCGAGTCGGAGCGCCAAGTCATCGCCTCCGAGCGGCGGATGGGCGTGGACAACGACAACGACGCCATTCTCTCTGAAAACGTCCAGGCGACGGCCATCATGGCCCATCCCTACCACTGGGACGTCATCGGCTGGATGAGCGACATCCAGGGCTGGCGGCGGGACGAAATCATCGCCTATTACAAGACCTATTACGCCCCCAACAACGCCGTCCTGATCCTCGTCGGCGACTTCGCCGAGGCCCGGGCCCTCGAGCTGATCCGGAAATACTTCGGACCGATCCCGTCCGGCCCGACGCCGCCGGCCGTCGTCACCGTCGAGCCGCCGCAGATGGGCCCCAAGCGCGTGTTCATCCAACGCGACGCCCAGGTCCCCTCCTTCCAGGCCGTTTGGCACGCCCCGGCCGTCCATGATCCCGGATCCATTCCCATGGACATCCTGGGCCGGGTTCTCCTCCGCGGTGAAAGCAGCCGCCTCTACCGGCGCCTGGTCCGGCAGGAGCAGCTGGCGAGCAGCGTTTTCGGCGGGGCGAGCCGGACCATCGACCCCTATCTCTTCGCCGTGCACGTCAAGCCCAAGCCGGGCGCCGACTTGGCCCGGATCGAGGCGGTGATCGAGGAAGAGCTGGCCAAGATCAAGAAGGAAGGCCTGGCCGATTCCGAGATCCAAAAGGTTCTGAACGCCGTCCGGAGCGATTTTTACCGGAGCCTCCAGACCATCGCCGGCAAGGCTTACCAGCTGGCCGAGACCGAAACAGCCTACGGCGGATTCGAGAGAATGTTCACCCTGATGGACGATTACGCGGCCGTCACCAACGCCAAGATCATCGAGGCCGCCAATCAATACTTCACCGACGACAACAAGACCGTTGGAACGCTCGTTCCCGAAGGAGGCCGGAAATGAAATCCCGGATGAGCCTTCTCTGCCTTTCGGCCGCGGTTTTCCTGGCCGCCTCGGCGGCCGGAGCGGCCTTCAAGCTGCCCGTCCCGGAAAAGCTCACCTTGAAGAACGGGATCGTCGTCTATTACCTGAAGACGGCCGAAGTCCCCATGGTCAGCTTCCGCCTTTATCTCAAGGGCGCCGGCTCCGCCCAGGAGCCCTCCGCCTTCGAAGGCATCGCCGGGATGACGGCCGACCAGATCATGAAGGGAACCCCGGCCATGGGCGCTGAAGCCGTGGCCGAAGCCCTCGATTTCCTCGGCGCCCGGGCCGGAGTTTCGGCGGCCGATGAATACGCCTCCCTCAGCGCCGAGTGCCTGTCGGAGCATTTTCCCAGAGTCCTGGACATCGCCGCGGCCTGCCTGAAGGAACCGGCGTTCCTGGAGGACGAGTTCAAAAAAGCCCGCGACATCCGGCTGAACGAGCTGAAAAGCAGCAAGGACAACCCGGGCCGGGCCGTCCGGTATTATTTCCTCAAAGCCTATTTCGGAACGCATCCGCTCGGTCATTTCCCCTCGGGGACGGACGAATCCCTGGTCAAGATGACCGCGGCCGACGTCCGGGATTATTACCGGACGTATTACGGGCCCAAGGGAGCGATCGGGGCCCTGGTCGGCGATATCGAAAAGAAGCAGGCCCTCGTCCTTCTCAACGCCGCCCTCGGCGGCTGGAAGGGAGCTGACGTCCCGGTCACGGCGACCCCTCCCCTCCCCGAGCCGCGCGGGGCGAAGCTTCTTCTCGTCGACAAGCCCGACGCCACCCAGGCTTACTGGATCCTGGGCGCTCCCGGCCACGCCCTGGGGGACAAGATCACTCCGCAGGCGGCGGTCATGAACACGCTCTTCGGCGGCCGCTTCACCTCTTGGCTTTCCACCGAAATGCGGATCAAGCGCGGCTTGACCTATGGGGCGAACAGCAGCCTCCAACCCTACCGGATCGGCGGCTTGTTCCAAGCCGCGTCGTATACCCGGAACGAAAAAATCGGCGAGATGCTCGACCTTCTCTTCGACCTGCTCCGGAAAGCCGGCCGGGACGGATTCACGCCCGCGGAGGTCGAAAGCTCGCGCAATTATATCCAGGGGCAATTCCCGCCGACCCTCGAGACGAACGGCGCCAAGGCCAACGCGTACGTCCAACTGGCTTATTTC
>JAAZPG010000206.1 GCA_012797375.1 Acidobacteriota bacterium | reverse complement strand
GGTCATCAAAGGCCGGGCGGATTCAACGGCGAACCCCCGCTCCTCCCGAAGCTCCCGGCGGAGGGCCGCCCGGAGCGTTTCGCCCGCCTCGACCTTCCCGCCGGGAAACTCCCAAAGCCCGGCCAGAAGCCCCGTCTCGGGACGTTTCTGGAGGAGAACGCGGCCGTTTTTGCGGATGACGGCGACGACGGCCGTGATGTCTTTCGGCCGGAGGGTCTTCGGGGCGGGAAGGACGTCCTGTTCCCCCCGGGCGAAGGCCCGGCAGAAATTTTGCCCGGGGCACTTGAGACAAAGCGGATTTTTCGGGCGGCAGACGAGAGCTCCCCATTCCATCATCGCCTGGTTGAAATTGCCGGGCGACCGGCGGGAGATGCGCTTTTCCAGGAAGCGGGCGATGGCCGCGTCTCGGCCGGCTCCCGGCGGCCCGGCGAGGCCGAGCATCCGCGTCATGACCCGTCGGACGTTGGCTTCGACGACGGGGACCGGCCGATGGAAAGCCAGGCTGGCCACGGCCGCCGCCGTGTAGGGGCCGAAACCGGGGAGGGCGGCCAAGTCCGCCGGATCCTCGGGAAACCGCCCGCCGCAACGATCCCGGATGATCCGGGCGGTCCGGCGCATGTTCCGGGCGCGCTGATAATAGCCCAGGCCTTCCCAGGCTTTGAGCACCTTCTGGAGCGGCGCCCGGGCGAGCGTTTGGAGATCGGGAAAGGCTCTCAGCCAGGCGTTATAATAGGGGATGACGGCTCCGACCGTCGTTTGCTGGAGCATGATTTCCGACACCCAGACGCGATAGGGATCGCGCGTCCGGCGCCAGGGAAGGTCGCGCTTGCGGGCGGCGTACCAACGGAGAAGCCGGCCGGGGAAAAGGGCGTCCCAGCCTTCGTCGCATCTCCCGTTCGATTCCGCGGGGAGATCTGACCGGCGAATGGCTCTTCTCCGCCGGATCAACGGTTGAAGCTCAGCTGAACGCGCGTGCCGCGGCGGCCGGTGAACGTCAACTCCGCGTCGAGCTGTTCGACCAGCATCCGGACGATGGTCAGCCCCGTCCCGGAAACCGTGGCGTAATCAAAGCCGGGGGGGAGGCCGCCGCCGTTGTCCGCGACCTCGAGGAAGATCCGGCCGTCCGTCTCCTTCAGCTCGAGCCGGATTTCCCCGATGCCTTTTCCGGGGAGGCCGTACTTGAGGGCGTTCATGACCAGCTCGGTCAGGATCAAGCCGACGGGGACGGATCGTTTCGGGTCGAGCTTGATTTCCTCGAGCTTGGTCTTCAGCCGGACATTGTTGGCTTCCGGGGCGAAGGACCGGATGACCGCTTCGGCGATCTCCTGGACATAGACGTGCAGATTCACCCGGTCATAATTGGCCGAATCCGACAGCCGCTCATAGACGGTGGCGATCGAGCCGATCCGGGCCCGCGTCTTGGTGAAGATTTCCCGGGCCCGGGCGTCGGCCAAGTTCTCCTTCTCCAGCCCGAGAAGGCTGGAGATGAGGGCCAGGCTGTTCTTCGTCCGGTGCTGCAGCTCGCGCATCAGGAGCTCTTTTTGCTTAACGAGCTGCTGGAGCTCCTGTTCCGACCGTTTCCGCTCGATGGAGAGAGCGGCCTGACCGGAGACGAAATTCAGCATGTCCATGTCTTCGTTCTTGTAGAGCGCCCCGGCCACGTACGTTTGGACGACCATGACGCCGATCGTCTGGCCCCGGATCTTCAGCGGGACGCCCAGCCAATCGGCCGAGGGGGCGCCGATGAGCACGACCTCCCCTGATTTTTCCAGCTCCTCGGCCTTCTGCGGGGTGGCGTGAAGGGGTTCGCCGTGGAACAGAACGTACTCGGTCAAACCCCGGCCGATCGGCTGGGGAAGCGGCGGTTCGTCGTATTCATCGATGAAATAAGGGAAGCTAAGGAGCTTTTTCTCGGAATCGTAAAGGGCGATATAGAAGTTTTCCGCCGGGATCAGCCGGCTGACGATCAGGTGGAGGGCTTTGAAGATTTCCCCGAGGTTTTCCGCCCGCAAGGCGACCTGGGCGATCTCGTAGACGGCCGTCCGGATATCTTCCCGGGATTTTTGTTCGGTGATGTCGAGGCAGATCCCGTCCATCCGGACGGCGTCGCCGGTATCATCATGGGCCGCGCTTCCCATCACCAGGAGCCAGCGCATTTGTCCCCCGGGCCGGAGGATGCGGACTTCATCCTCGAAGGGAATGCGGCCGGCCAAGGCTCTTTCCAGGCGGAGACGGGAGCTTTTCCGGTCCTCGGGATGGATGAGGGTTTTCCAGAGGTCGACCGGATCTTCCGATTCCTTCGGTGTTTTTTCGATGATCGCGTAAAGCTCCGGCGACAGGATCAGGCGGCCCGAGGCGGCGTCCCAGTTCCACACGCCGGCCTTGGCCGCCTTCTGGGCCAAGGCCAGCCGCTGTTCGCTGAGACGGGCTTTTTCGGCGGCTTGAACCCGCTCGGTGACGTCCAAGCTCGTGATGATCGCGCCCTCGGAGAAGGGGGCGATGGAGATGTCGAGGTATTTCCCTTCATAGGGCAGGGCAAAGAAATGAACGGGTTTCCCGGAAGCGATGGCGGCCGTCAAGGCGCCCCGCATATCAATCCCGTGCCGGGCCGCATAGTCCGTGTACATCCGGTCGCCGATTTGGGGAAGACGGTCCCCGGACTGTTTTTTGGCCAGGTTGGTTTTGACGATCCGGCCTTCCCGGTCGACGATCACGGTTTGGATCGGATTGAATTGAAAGAGGGCGAAATTAAACAGTTCGCTGGCTCGGAGCTTCTCCTCCGCCGAGCGGCGCTTCCGGTGAGCCTCATGGAGCCGGAAGGCCATGCCGACCGAGGCTTGAAGAACAGTGATCCCGGCGTCCTTGATCACATAGCCGTACGAGGCGATGTCTTCCGTTTTGTCGACGAAATGTTTTTCCGTGTGGGACGAGAGGAAAACGATGGGAATATCGCGGTCCTTGAGGATCCGACGGGCCGTCTCGGTCCCGTCCATTCCGCG
>JAAZPG010000205.1 GCA_012797375.1 Acidobacteriota bacterium | reverse complement strand
ATTTCGCCCGCTTCATGCCCGTCATCACGTCGTGCATCGCCCTCGGCATGCTCTGGATCGCCGGCGGCCTCAAGACGCTCCTCAAGGGAGTCTTCCCCGCCGTCCTGGCCGGCGTGACGGCCGGAATGATCGCCATCGGCATGAACCAAGCCCGCATGGTGACTCTGACCGGAGTGGCCGCCGGCCTCGGCGTCGTCCTGGTCATGTTCCTTTATCTACTTCTCGCCCGGAAACCGATCCGGGACCGGGGCGTGCTCACGGACGCCGACCGGGCCTCCGAACAACGGATGTCCCTCGGCCGGGCCGTCTCGCCCTGGGTCATCCTGACCGTTTTCGCCGTCTTGATCAACACGCCGTCGCTGCCCTTTTTCCGCCTGGTCTTCGACCGCTGGGCCATGCCCGTGGAGATCATTCCCGGCGCCCCCGAAAAGCTGCGGCTCCTTTGGCAGGCGTATTTCTGGATTCTTGTCAGCACGCTCCTGGCCCTGCCGTTCCTCAAGCCCTCCAAGGCGCAACTTTCCGCTTGCGGGAGAAAATGGCTGAAGCGGGCCCCCCGGCCGATGCTGGCCTCGGCCGTCTTTTTCGCCATCGCCTACATCATCAATCATTCGGGAAAAGGGCCGGACTGGTCGCTGGCCGAGCCGGGGCATAACATGGTCTACGTCCTGGCCGCCGCCTCCGCCCAGGCCTTCGACCGGCTCTATCCGGCCGTGGCCTCGTTCCTCGGGCTGCTCGGAGGCTTCCTCAGCGGATCGGAGACCTCGGCCATCGCCATGCTGACCAAGCTTCATCTCTCGACCGCTGAAAAGATCGGAGCCGCCGGCGTCGTCATCGCCGCGGCCAGCGGGATCGGCGGCGGGCTGGCCAGCGTCATCTCCCCGGCCAAGCTCCAGAACGCGGCCGCCAGCATCGACTGCATCGGCGAAGAGGGCCGGGTCCTCCGGACGACGTTTGTGATCTCCCTCTTCATCACGGCCGTCTGCGCCGCGATGAGCCTCCTGTGGGCGTTTTAAGGGATCCGGTTGTTGAAATCGGGCCGGACGGCGGGGTTCGAGGGAAGCTCGCGTTGAACGCCCGGGGGACCTGTGATACAAAAAGGCCCATGTTCCGCAAGCCCGCCGCCGTCTTCATTGTCTTTTTATTAGCCTCCCTCCTCCCTCCCCTCGCCGCCGGGGAAGCGGACGAAAAAGAGTCCGGGACGCCGCGGTGGATCTTCTCCTTCGCCGAGCGGATCCGCCAGGAAAGCTCCGACAACGTCGCTTCCCTGGATGAATCCAAGGCCGATTCATCCTCCTATATGAGGATGAGGACGAATCTGGCGGTCTCATGGAAGCCGGCGGAAACGCTCGCCTTCGGGCTGCGCCTGGCCAACGAGATGAGATATTACCTGTCCCCCAAGACCGACCCGAAGCTGGGGATCAATTTCGGCCTGAATGAAGTCGTCATCGATCAGCTCTACGCCCGCTGGGACCGCCCGGCCGGGCTGCCCCTCGCCCTGACCGTCGGCCGCCAGGACATCCAGATGGGCGAGGGATTCGTCCTGATGGACGGCGGCCCGGGCGACGGCTCCCGGACGGCGTATTTCAACGGGGCGCGGGCGGATGTGACCCTCGCCTCCGGCCAAACGCTCACCGCGTTCTACGTCAACCAGCCGCGCACCGATCGATTTCTTCCCCGCCTCAACGACGTCGGCCAGATCATGGTCGAACAGGACGAGGAAAGCTACGGGCTCTATCACACCGGCGGCTTCGGAAAAACGAAATTCGAGGCCTATTTGTTCCGGCTCAACCGGGAACGCCGCGGCCTGTTCCCCGGCGCGGGCTTCCAGACGGCGGGCGGGCGCGTCCAAGCCCCCTTGGCCGGCCGTCTTTCCCTGACGGCCGAGGGCGCGCTCCAATTCGGCCGCCGGGAAGACGATCGGAAAACCGGCTT
>JAAZPG010000204.1 GCA_012797375.1 Acidobacteriota bacterium | reverse complement strand
GCGGCGATCGCGCTCGCCCGGGCGCCGGTCGACGAGGCCGGCCTGGACCAATCCTTGAATGGTCCGGCTCAACGTGCTGGCGTCCAAGCCGAACACCCCGGCCAGATCGACCAAGGAAATCTCCCCCCGCCGGCCGATTTCCAGAAGGGCATGGCATTGGGACAAGGTCAGGCCGCAGCACCGGTTGCGGCTGTCGAAGGGACGGATCGTCTCGCGTTCCAGGGCGCGGAGCAGGCTCCGAAAGCGCCGGACGGTATCCTCGTTCGTTGTCTCGCTGGTTTTCACAACTTGATTGTAATATCCATCTGTTTCATTAATCAATGATTATTTTCTTCCTTCGAACGATTTTTCTCGGAGCTCGAGATTTTTCTTGACTTGGGAAAAATCCAAGAATATATTTTCAGCAGACATTAGCCGGAAAAACGTTCGGCCCGCGGAGGTGAAGGATGTCTTCGCCGGCGCGGGTCAAGCGGGATCGCCGGCCCTTAGGGAGGAGGAAAAACCATGAGGAAAAAAACACGACGGGCCGCCGTGCACCTGCTCGCGGCTCTTGTGCTGGCCGCCTGGCCGCTGGCGGGGCTCGCCCAGCACGAAAAAAACCAAGCCGGAATCGGCCAGCTTCGGGAGAAAGCCTGGGCCGAGGGGCGGGTCCAAGTGATCGTCCACTTCACCGTCCCCGACATCGAAAACTTGACCGCCGATTCGACGCGTTTCACCGGCGTGGATGAAACGCCGGAAACCGCCCTGGAGCGGTCGCTGGCCGATCAGGTCTTGGCGAAAACGATCGAGTACGCGTCCTGGCGGGTCCTCACCGAGCTCCAGGGCACGGATTTCGAATTCGTCACCGGCTTCGATTACATCCCCTACATCACCCTGCGGGTCTCGCCCAACGCCCTGGCCGTCCTGGAAAATTCCCCGAATGTCCTGGATATTTCCGAGGATCTTCCGCGCAAGCTGATCGATCCGCCCGGACCCGGCGGAGAGGGCCCGAAAGGCGGGCTTTCGGCCGACGAGATCCGGGTCGATCCCCTCCTGGACGACACGGCCGCCCTCGTCGGGGCGACGGCCGTCTGGGCGATGGGCTACACGGGCGCGGGGTGGTACGTGGCCGTCCTCGATACCGGAATCCGCAAGACGCACCAGTTCTTCACCGGCAAAACCATCATCGAGGCCTGCCGGGCGATGGGCCGGGACGGCCTGCCGGGCGCCGGCGATTGTCCCAACGGCCTGGCCGTCATGAACGGACCGGGGTCGGCCGTTCATTATCCCAGCACGTATGACGGATTCGACCACGGGACCCACGTCGCGGGTATCGCGACCGGCAATTACGGCACCCTGGCCGGGATCGCCAAGGGGGCCGGCGTCATCGCCGTGAAGATTTTCTCCAAGTTCACGGCCGGCGATTGCGGCGGCTCGCCCTGCGTTTCCGCCTGGGATTCGGACATCCTGGCCGGATTGAATTACGTCTATTCCCTCCGAAGCGCCTATAAAATCGCCTCCGTCAACATGAGCCTGGGCGGGGGCCTCTATCCGAATTTCTGCGACAGCGTCAACTCGTCCGTGAAATCGGCCATCGACCTGCTGCGGGCGGCCGGGATCGCCACGGCCATCGCCACCGGCAACAGCTATTCCTGCGGACGGATCAGCTGGCCGGCCTGCATTTCGACCTCGGTCTCGGTCGGATCCTCGACCAAGTCGGACGGGGATTCCTCCTTCAACAACTGGGATTCGGTGACCCAGCGGCTGTACGCCCCGGGTTCGTCCATCTATTCCTCCACCGGGGACTCGGATTCAAGCTATGCCTCCTGGAACGGCACATCCATGGCGACGCCCCATGTCGCGGGCGCCTGGGCCCTGCTCCGGCAGGCGTTCCCGACCGCGGGCGTGACGACCCTGCTGACCGCCCTTCGAACGAAGGGCAAGCTGATCTACAGCGTCTGCGACGGATACAACGCCGGGATCCCCCGGATCCAAATCGACAAGGCCCTCCAATCGCTGGGCAGCTTCATTCTGACCATCCAGAGAAACAACACCTGGGGCACGACGACGCCCGCCCCAGGGGCTTACGCTTATCCCCCCAACGCCAGCGTCTCCGTCACGGCGGTTCCCCAAAACTATGTTCAGTTCAACGGCTGGACCGGGGACGCGACCGGAACGACCAACCCGGTGACCGTGGTGATGAACCGGAACAAGACCATCAAGGCCTGGTACCAATACATCTACGCTCCGACCGCCTCAGCCAAGAAGGTCTTGAACCGGTCGTTCTCCCAGGCGGAGTACATCGACATTCTGACGTGGCAGAACAGCGCCGACAACACCGGCCTGACCATCGCCTCGTTCAAAATCTATACGGTTTCCGGATCGACCTATACGCCGTTGACGACCGTCAACGCCGATCAGACAACGTATTCCCGCCGCAACGCCGGCGAGGCCGCCACCCAGTACGCCATCGCCGCGATCACGAGCGCGGGCCGCGAGGGAGCGCCGGCCTTGGTGACGGCCGAGCTGGATTAAAGGAGCAGCCATGTTCAAGAAAAAACTCGTCCTCATGATTCTCGCGGCCGCGGCGATCGCCATGTTTCTGCCCTCCGGCTTGACCGCCGGCGCCGATCTGAAGATCCGGGTCACGGTCGAGCGGGCCAACATCCGGCAGTCGGGCTTCGCCTCGGCTCCCGTCATCGGGGGGGGCAATAAGGGCGAGATCTTCACGGTCATCGAAAAAGCCGGCGACTGGTACCTCATTCAGCTGGCCGACGGGACGCCGGGCTTCATCAGCGCTGCCGTCGTCGAGGAAGTGGCCGAAACCGCGCCGGCGCTTCCAGAGGAGATGCAGCCGGTTGAGCGGCCGGCCGCCCCGAAACCCGCCCCGGCCGCGCTCCCGGATCAGGTGGTCGGCGAATCGGGAGGCAAGAACATGTTCTCCATGGTTCTGCTGCGGGCCGGCTATTTCCTGGCCTCCGACGCGGCCTACAAGGACGTGTATGAGAACGGGCTGGTCTTCGGCGGAGAAGTCCGCGTCGGCGGTCAAAGCCTGGCCGGCTGGGTGGAAGGCAACTACCGCTCGGCCACGGGGAAAACCACCTACACCGAGGAAGAGACCAAGATGAGCGTCCTGGCCTTCGAGGGCGGCGCCCTCTACCGGTTCGAAGCCGGGATGATCTCCCCCTACTTCGGCGCCGGGCTGGGGATGTACATGTTCAAGGAAAGCAACGAGCCGATGGGCGAGGCCAAACAGAGCAAGCTCGGCTTCTGCGGCCTCGGCGGCGTGGCCGTCGGCCTCGGCTCGAGCTTCATTCTGGACGCCCGGCTGAAATACAGCACCTGCAGCATGAAGCCGGCCGATTTCGACATCAATGTCGGCGGCCTGACGCTCGGAATCGGCTTGGGGATGAAGTTTTAAGGCCCGTAGGCTCTCCCCTTACTTCTTATAGAGAACCTTTCCCCCGACGATCGTCATCGCGACCTCGGCGGAAAGGATCTCCTCCTCGGGACAAGTCAGAAGGTCCCGGGTGAAGACTGTCACGTCGGCCAGTTTGCCGGCCGCGAGCGTCCCCTTGATTCCCTCCTCGAAGGCCGCGTACGCTCCATTGACCGTGTACGACCGGAGGGCTTCCTCCCGGCTCATTTTCTGGGCCGGGAAGAAGGCTTCGCCGTTGTTCATTTTCCGGGTCACGGCGGCGTAAAAAGACGGAAGCGGGTCCGCCGCCTCGACGGGCGCATCCGTCCCGTTGGCGATCACCGCCCCGGACTTCAGAAGCGACCGCCAGACATAGCTGGTTTCCCCCGCCCGCTTCGCCCCCAGCCGCTTGGGAACCCACGGGCCGTCCGAGGGGCAATGGACGGCCTGCATCGCGGCCACGACGCCCAGCTTCCCGAATCGCGGGACGTCGGCCGGATGGAGGTGCTGGGCATGCTCGATCCTCCAGCGCAGGTCCGTTTTGCCCGGATGGGCTCGGAAGGCCTCCTCGTAGATGTCGAGCGTCTCCCGGTTGGCCCGGTCCCCGATGGCGTGGGTCGCGACCTGGAAGCCGTTCTCGACGGCCACCCGGGCGGTTTCCTTCATTTCCTCAATCGATTCCGTGTTCAATCCGGCCGAGGAGGGAAGATCCTCGTAAGGCTCGAGGAGCCAGGCGCCGTGCGATCCGAGAGCCCCGTCGATCAAACGCTTGATCGTGTGAACGCTCAGGTGATGGGCCCCGTAGCCCTCGATCTTCCAAGCGGCCGCGTTGGCCTCGATCCTCCGGGCGTTTTCGCTCAGCATGACGTTCAGCCGGATGCCGAGGCGCCCCTCGTCGATGATCCTCTTGTACAGCTCAACCGTGGTCCAGCCGACGCCGGCGTCGCCGACGCTGGTCAGCCCCTTGGAGAGGCATTCGCGGTCGGCCAGCTCGATGATCTTCCGGTTTTCGGTCATCACTTCCGCGGGCGTCCGGGCCGCCCGCGCCCGGGACGTCCCCAACTGGACGAGATCCATGGCCGTTTCGAGAAACGCCCCGATCGGCCGCCCTTCTCCGTCCTTGATGATCCGCCCGCCGGGGGGATCCGCCGTGTCCGCGGTAACGCCGGAAAGCTCCATCGCCTTGGCGTTGGCCAGGGAGGAATGGCCGCTGGCGTGGGTCAGGATAACGGGATTATCGGGCGAGACACGGCTCAGGGCGTCGTGGAACGGCAGTCCATCGATATTGGGCCGGGGGACCTGGTTCCATTTTTCCTGGTGCCAGCCCCGGCCGGTGATGAGCGCTCCGGGAACGGCGTTCTGAACGGCCGCCTCGACCCGGCCGACGATCTCCTCCCAGCTTTTCGCCGTGGTCAAATCGAGCGAGAGCTTGGATGCGCCGACGCTCATGAAATGAAGATGGGAATCGATCCAGCCGGGAGTGGCCAGGCGCTCCCCGAGATCCACGACCTCGGTCTCCGGCCCGATGTATCGGGCGATCTCCACGGCCGGGCCGACGGCCACGATCCGGTCGCCCCGCGCGGCCAAGGCTTCCGCCTCGGGGACGGCCGCGTCCAGGGTGACGATCTTTCCGTTAGTCAGGACAAGGGTGGCCGGTTCGGGCGGGACGGCCCCGGCCAGAACGAGGCCCGCCCCGGCGGCGAAGACGGCGAGCGCGCCGGCGATCCGGGATCTGATTTTTTGCGACATGCGGCTATCCCTCCATAAAACTCCTTTCCTTTTTAAACCAACCGCCGGCCGGATGCAAGACGGCCGAAAACCTGTTATGATGAGGCGGCCGCCCGGAGAATCGACGCTCATGTTCGCCCTTCACGTGTCCCGTCGCGCCCGGGATGTCTATCATTTCGACGAATCGCTGTTTATCTTCGACGGGCGGGTGATTTTCGCCGACATCCGGTCGGCCCGGCTTTTCGCCCATAAAATCAACGCCGCCCGGCCGCCGGACAAGGCCGTTCGAGCCGGCGATCTTTACGCTCTGGGGCTCCTCGAGGAATACCGGCACGCGGTCTTCCAGGCCTACCGCGACCGGGTCAATCCCCACGTTTTGCGGGACGCGCTTCGTGACCTGTCCGCCCGGCGGCTCGATCCGGAAACGGTCCGGGGAACGCTGGCCTTTTTCCTCCACGAATTTCCCCCGCCGGCCGTTTACAAGAACCGCGTCCCGGCGGGAACTTACCTCGACGCGCCGGGCTTTCCTCCCCGGCGGGAAGCGGCTCTCGAAGAGCTGCTGATGCTCCGCCTGACTAATCTCAACCCGGCCGCCGCGTCCTTTCGAGAGCTCTTCGACGACGATTCGCTGTCCCGGGAAACAGCTTACCTGCGCATTCTCTCGGGCCTCCGGGAGTTTTTCGAAACCCAGCCGCCGTTCGGGCCGGAGCGCCGGAACCTCATCGACGTTCTCAACGAGCCCGTCCTGGCCTCGCCCCATTCGCTCAAGGGACAGCTCGAGTACATCCTCGCCCGATGGAGCGCCGTTCTGGGCCGTCCGCTTCCCCGCGTCGTCGGCGGGCTGGATCTTCTCCGGGAGGAGGAGAAACCCGGCGGCGGTCCCGGTCCCTCCCGGGCCCCGGGTCTTGGAGCCGATTCCGTGGAGGAATCGCTCGCTCTCTTCGGCGGACCGGCCGGTCCGCGCCCGGACGAGCCGGAATCGGAGAATTTCAGCCCCGACGTCGATTGGATGTCCTCCCTCGTTCTCATCGCCAAAAACGCCTCCGTCTGGCTCGACCAGCTGTCCCGGAAATACGGCCGTTCCATTCGGAGACTGGACGAGATCCCGGACGAGGAGCTCGACGCCCTTTCCGAGGCGGGCATCACCGGTTTGTGGCTTATCGGCCTGTGGGAACGGAGCCCCGCGTCCCGGCGCGTCAAGCAGATCATGGGCAATCCCGAGGCGGCCGCCTCGGCCTACGCCCTGTTCGATTATGCGATCGCCGCCGACCTGGGCGGCGAGCCGGCCCTCCTCAATCTCAAGGAACGGGCCGGCCGGCGGGGCGTGCGGCTGGCCTCGGACATGGTCCCCAACCATATGGGCATCGATTCTCGCTGGGTCATCGAGCATCCCGACTGGTTCATCGGCCTTCCCGAGCCCCCCTTCCCTTCCTATACGTTCAACGGACCCGATCTGTCCTGGGACGACCGGGTGGCCATCCGCATCGAGGACCGGTATTACGACCGGACGGACGCGGCCGTGGTCTTCCAGCGCCTGGACAAACGGACGGGGAGCGTCCGCTATATCTATCACGGCAACGACGGAACGAGCTTTCCCTGGAACGACACCGCCCAGCTCGATTTCCTCAATCCCCGCGTCCGGGAGGCCGTCCTTCAAACGATTCTGCATGTCGCCCGCCTCTTCCCCATCATCCGCTTCGACGCGGCCATGACCCTGGCCAAGCGGCACTTCCAGCGACTCTGGTACCCGGAGCCCGGGACGGGCGGCGCGATTCCCTCCCGGGCCGGGCATGGACTGAGCCGCAAGGCGTTCGAGGCAGCCTTTCCCGCGGAGTTCTGGCGCGAAGTCG
>JAAZPG010000203.1 GCA_012797375.1 Acidobacteriota bacterium | reverse complement strand
TCGAGAGCGAGCCGACGAGGTTGGTCCCGGCCGTCCAGGGCATCCGCTTGGCCAGCCCGCCCATCTCGTCCAGGTTCCGCGTTCCGGTCGCCTGTTGAACGGAGCCGCTGGTGAAGAACAGAAGGCTCTTGGCGATGGCGTGATTGAAGAGATGGAAGAGGCCGCCGGCCACGCCGAGGGGCGTTCCCAGCCCGAGGCCGAGGACGACGTATCCGACCTGGCTGATGGAGGAATAAGCCAGCATCCGCTTCATGTCCTTTTGGCCGAGAGCCAGGAAGGCGGCGACGACGACCGAAACGGCCGCCAGCCACATCAGCACCTGGGACAGGGCGGGGGTCAGGCCGATGACGTGAAAGAAGATCCGGGTGATGGCGTAAACGCCCGAGACTTTGATCAGCAGGCCCGAAAGAATGGCCGAAATGGGGGCCGGGGCCGAAGGGTGGGCGTCGGGAAGCCAGGCATGAAAGGGGATCAGGGCCGCCTTCAGCCCGAAGCCCATGAGAAACAGGGCGGCGGCGACGCCGACGACGGCCTTGGCCTCCAATTGCCGGAGACCCTCGGCCACGGCGTCGAAGCCCAGGGCTCCGGTCATGCCGTAGAGGACGGTGACCGCCAACAAGACGGCCGCCGAGGCCACGACCGAGAGCATGAGGTATTTGAATGAGGCTTCGAGCTCCTCGGCTTCCAGGCCGTAGGCGACCAGGGCGTAGGAGGCCACGGCCGCGACTTCGAGGAACAGATAGACGCTGAAAAGATCCTGGGAAAGAACGAGGCCGTTCATTCCCGCGACCATCACCAGCAGAAGGGCGTAGTAATTGGCCTTGGCGCCGTAATGCTCCATGTAATTGATGGAATAGAGGCCGACGCACAGGCTGACCAGTTGGATCGCCATCAGCATGAACAGGCTGAAGCCGTCCAGGGCGATCCGGATGTTGACGGCCTCTCCGAACCACCGCACCTGCTGGACGATCGGCCCGTGGACCAGGAGCGTCTTGGCTCCGGTCACGGCATAGGCCAGAAGGCCCGCCAGGACGGCGTTGGAGAGGATGTCGGGCAGAACCCGCCGGGACGCTTTGCCGGCGAGAGGCAGGACGGCGGCCACCGCCAGGGGCAAACCGATGTAGATGAAAATCAAAAGTCCTCCTCTCTCGTTACTTCAAAATGACGTTGATCAGGGCGATCAGGACGACCAGCCCGCCCAGGCCCCAAGCCAAGTAGTTGGCATAGTGACCGTTGTGGGCCTTTCGCAGCAGGCCGGTGAACGCCGTTCCGACTGCGGTGACGCCCTTTTCGTAGACGGCGTCGATCGGCCGGTCGATGCCCTTGAACAAGATCCAGGACAAGCCGCGCAGGAATTTGATCCCCTGTTCGTAAAGATCGAAGAACCGCTTCTCGGCGCCGTCGTACATCTGCTTGAAGAACGGAGCGTGATGAATGGGCTCGGAAGCCAGCCAGGCCTTTTTCCCGCCGCGCTTGAACCCGTAGACGTGAAGACCGAAGGCCAGGATCAGGCAGGCTACCGAGATGCCGGCGATGACGTTGAAAAGATCCAAGGCGTGGGCGGTGTAATCGATCGGCGCGCCCGCCTCGGCGTGGGCGGCGACGACGGGCTGGATGAATTGCGTCAGGGGCAGCTTGTTGAACAAGCCGAAGGTGATGCACAGAAGGGCGAGAATCAGGATCGGGATCAGCATGGTGACCGGGCTTTCCTTGACCCGGCCGGGGGCCCGCTCCTCGGACCGCTTCCCGAAGAAGACCGCGTGTCCGGCCTTGAGGAACGAGGCGAAGGTGAAGACGGCCCCGACCCAGGCGGCGATCGCGAAGAGGATCGAGCCGGACTCCACGGCGCCGTGGAAGACCATTTCCTTCGAGACGAAGCCGTTGAGCGGCCAGACGCCCGAAATCGCCAGGGCGCAGACCGTGAATCCGGCGGCCGTGATCGGCATTTCCCGGGCCAGGCCGCCCAGCTTCCGAAGATCCGTCGTCCCGGCCCGGTGTTCGACCGAGCCGG
The DNA here is from genome assembly GCA_012797375.1 of Acidobacteriota bacterium. Classification (GTDB taxonomy): domain Bacteria; phylum Acidobacteriota; class Aminicenantia; order Aminicenantales; family UBA4085; genus JAAZPG01. The sequence goes on along the minus strand of JAAZPG010000203.1, from coordinate 443 downwards.
CGCTGAGGAAAAGCCCGCTCTTGTACATGGCGTGATTGATCATGTGAAAGATCCCGCCGGCGATGCCGATCGGGATGGCCGTGCCGATGCCCAGGATCATGTATCCGACCTGGCTGACGGCGTGGTAGGATAACAGCCGCTTCAGGTCCTTCTGGACCAGGGCCATCATGACGGCCAGAACGATCGTCGCGGCCCCGATAATCATCAGGAGGAGAGAGAGGCCCGAGCCGGGCTGAAGCGTGAAGATATCCAGGCAGATCCGGGCGAGCAGGTAAATGCCCAGAAGCTTCTCAAAGGCGGCCGGCATGTAGGCCATGAACGTCACCGGCGCGTCGATCGCGGCGTCCGGGATCCAGGTGTGGAAGGGCATCGCGCCCGCCTTGCCGATCGCCCCGATCATCATCAGGACGAAGGCGAGGGCGGCCGGTCCCTCGGGCTTGAGC
>JAAZPG010000202.1 GCA_012797375.1 Acidobacteriota bacterium | reverse complement strand
TTTCCCGGAGAGAAAAGGGTCTTGCGGACGCCGAGGCGGCGTCCCTCTTTCTCTCCTTTCCAAACACGGGAGGCCGAGCCGTTTCCAGCCCGACCCTTGTCCGCCGCGGAGCGGAACCGTCCCGCCTTCGTGACAACGTCGTGTTTTAGAAGGACGGGATCGGAGATCGAATCCATTCTTACCGATTAAATGGAGGTTGTCAATCCTTTGAAGGCCCCATGACGAATTGCGAGGTGAAAAAAGGGGAAGTGCGGGAAGATTTTCGATGGCGCGATTCGCCCCCCTTTTTTTGGGAGGAATCTCGTGTTACGATTAAAAAGAGCGTGCTCCCGGAGGACGAACATGAGCGATCTTATCCGTTTCGGCGTGTCGCTGGAGAAGGGACTTCTGGCCAAGTTCGACAAATCGATCCGCAAGCGCGGGTGGGCCAGCCGGTCCGAGGCTCTGCGCGACCTGATCCGGGCCGAGCTCGTCCGGCGGGAATGGGAGGAAGGGGAGGAGGTCGCCGGAGCCGTGACCCTCATTTACGACCATCACCGCCGGGACATGCTCGAGCGGCTGACCGACCTTCAGCACGACTACCACCGTCAGGTTCTATCCACCCTCCATGTCCACTTGGATCACGACCATTGCCTGGAAATCATCGCCGTCAAGGGAAAGCCGTCCGAAATCCAGAAGCTGGCCGACACCCTTCGGACGATTCCGGGCGTCAAGCACGGCACGCTGACGATGTCGGCGACCGGGCGGAATCTCGGCTGAGATTCACTCCCCGAGCCCGATCCGGGTCGCCCCGGCCATGATCTCATCGCCGGCGTAGAGCGCCGCCTCCGAAATCCGCTCGCCCCGGACATACGTCCCGTTGGTGCTGTCGAGGTCGCGGATCCGGAAGCCGCCGGGGCCGGCGATATCCTCGCCGATCAGCATCTTGCCGGTGACTTTTCCCGTCCCGCCCGGATCCAGAATCTTTTTCGCCTCGGCGCCGGGCATGCCCATCATGTGAAAAGGAGCGGTCATGTCGGCCATGATATGGGCGAGGCAGGAGGCCGCACGGCGATGGTGTTCCATGCTCCCTTCCTCCTGTGAACGGGAAAATAATCCCGCCGGCGAGCGCGTGTCAATCCGCTCTTCTTGATCGCCGCGCCGGTTATGTCGAGGACGATCCGCGGGCCGGAGTCCGGATTTCCGTCCGTCTTTTAAGGCTTAAGGCGTTCGGGGGAGGTAGATTTTCTGGACATATTCCTGGACCATCCGGCGGGTGTTGAACCGGGGACTCAGGCCGGCCATCGCCCGCCGGATCATTTTGATCCAGCGGCGGGGAAGGCCGGCGGAATCCCGGTCATAGAACGTCGGGACGACCTCCTCGGTCAATACCCGGAGAAGGTTCGCGGCGTCCCAGCGGTCCTGCTCGGCGGGATCGGCGGGATGGGAATCGGCGCCGATGGCGAAGCCGTTCCCTCCGTCGTAGGCTTCCCGCCACCAGCCGTCCAGGATGCTCAGGTTCAGGGCGCCGTGGGCGGCGCTTTTCATCCCGCTCGTCCCGGAAGCCTCCAGCGGCCGGCGGGGGTTGTTGAGCCAGACATCGCAGCCGGAGATCATCGCCCGGGCGACTTCAATGTCATAGTTTTCCAGGAAAACCAGGGACCCGGCCAGCGGCGAATGCTTGCTGAGGTGGATGATCTTCTGGATGAGGCGCTTGCCCTCCTCGTCGCGGGGATGAGCTTTGCCGGAAAAAACGAATTGGACCGGATGCAGAGCGTCTTTGGCCATCCCGACGATCGCGTCCAGGTCGTCAAACAAGAGGGTCATGCGCTTGTAGGAGGCGGCCCGGCGGCCGAAACCGATCGTCAGGGCTTCCGGGTTGAGAGTCAGGTCGGAGGGAAGGTATTCTCCCGGTCCAAACCGGCGGTTTTGAATGTAGAGACGGTGCCGGCAGAATTCAATCAGGTCGCGCCGCAGGACGGTCCGGAAGGCCCACAGCTCCTCGTCGGACACGAAGGCGGCGTCTTCGGCTTTCGCCCAGAACGATGGGGCGTCGGCCTGCTCCGGCCAATCGTTTCCGCCCCGGCGCTTCCAGAACCGCCATGTTTTCGGCGTCATCCAGGACAGGAGATGG
>JAAZPG010000201.1 GCA_012797375.1 Acidobacteriota bacterium | reverse complement strand
TTGATCGTATCTGGAAACTGCGGTCCTGCGGAGGAAAACCGGTCCAAAAAAAAGCCGTTTCAGAGAAAGAGCTGTCCCAGGCGCTTTCGCGAACTCTCGCCTCTCCGCACGTCGTTCCCAACAGTTTATGATCGCTCAACGCTTGTCGGCTTCGGTAAGGTTTTTAAATGGCAAGATAATACCCTCTTGGGTAAGGTTTTTATATGGCTTGACAGGTCAGGAAACACAATGCCAATTTCCCTGTTTTCGTCCGGATGAATCGCTTTCCTCTTCAATATAGAGGAGACACAATACCTATTGACCTAATTGCGCGTCCCCCGGCGGCGGAGGGTGAGGCCTCGGGAAATGAGGTGAATTGGTATTGTGTCTCCTCTTTGTTATGTTTTGCTCATGTCGAGGGCCCAGCGGGCCATGTCGGCCTCGGGCGGCCGGTAGGTTTCGAAAAGATCGAGCAGACGGGCCGGATTTGGGTCGGAGAGGATCATCGCCCGGTGCTCGGGCTGGAGGAACTTCAACGCCTCCGCCCGGACCAGGAATCCCAGGATCGGATCAAAATAGCCGGCGACGTTCAGGAAACCGCAGGGCTTTCGGTGGATGCCGAGCTGGGCCCAAGTCACGACTTCGAAGAACTCCTCCATCGTCCCGAGGCCGCCGGGCAGGGCGATGAATCCGTCGGACAATCCGGCCATCAGGGCCTTGCGCTCGTGCATCGTCTCGACGATCCGGAGGGCGCCGGCCTCGGCGTAGGCGAGCTCCCGCTCGACCATGTCCCGGGGGATGACGCCGACGACCCGGCCGCCGCCCTCATGAATCGTCCGGGCGATCTCGTACATCAGACCCACCCGGCCGCCGCCGTAGACGAGACCCAAGCCGCGACGGAGGAATTCCCGCCCCAGGTCTCGGGCGGCGGAGGCGAAGGCCGGTTCCGCTCCCGGGCTCGAACCGCAGAAAACGGACACGTTTTTCATCTCAATACACCGCCAAGCCGAGGGCCGCCGCTCCAACCACGAGCCAAACGGGATTGGTCTTTGTCAACGCGAGGAGGGCGAAAGCCGCCGCGGCGATGAGGATTTTATCCCAGTGAGCCGCCAGGACCGGTCCGACAGCCGCGTTTTTCAACCCGAACACGCTCACGGCCATGTCGTAGGCCGTCCAGAGAAGGAAGCCGATGACGACCGGACGAACCGCGCGGAGCATGGAAACGACGGCGGGGGAATCTTTGAACTTGAAAAAGGCGATGACCATCGCCAGCATCAGGAGGGTCGCCGGAAGGACCGTCCCGGTCACGGCCATGACCGCGCCCGGAAAGCCGGCCATCTTGTATCCGATGAAGGCCGAGACCTGCGGGGCGATCGGGCCCGGAAGCGCGTTGCCCAGGGCCACCGCGTCGGCGAACTCCCCGGACGTCACCCAACCGGCGGACGTCGCCTCCCTCTGCATGAGAGCCAGCGAGGCCGGTCCGCCTCCCCAGGAAAACAGGGCGACCCGGGAAAAGACGGCGAAAAGCTTCCATAGCATTGTCCTCGACTCCTCCGCGGGGCCGCCTCCGGAGGCCGCCCCGCCCCGTTCCGCCGCCTCATCGTAAGGTGTCCGGCGGCCTCTTGTCAAAACCGGCCGCGAGAGACGGCCTCCCGTTGCGACGTGACGCCCCGCCGCTTCCCCCTATTTCCAGGACGACGGTTCGCCCCGCGGAGAAGGAGCCGCCCCCAAGAAAGCTTCTGCCTGGCCCAAATCCGGGTCCCTGTGTTAAGATGCGCGGGGAATTCAAGCCCGCAGGAGTCCTGCATGACCGGCCTTTCCGTCCTGATCGCCCTTCTTCCGGTGATCCTCATCCTCGTTCTTCTCATCGGGCGCAAGACCGCCGCCGACACCGCCGGGCTGGCGGGCTGGGTCGCGGCCGCGGCCGCGGCCGGATTATATTTCCGAACGCCTCTCTCGATCATCCTCAAGTCCAGCCTCGGCGGCGTGCTCGCCTCGCTTCCGATCACGATCATGGTCGGGACGTCGATTTACCAGATCACCGTCATGCTCGAGACCGGGGCCATCTCCCGGGTCGTCGCCCTGATCAAGACCCTGGCCCCCCGGGACAAGATCATCCAGATCATGATCATCAACGTCGGCTTCGGAACGCTTTTGGCGGCCATGGGGGCGACGCCGGTTTCGATTCTTCCCCCGATCATGCTCGGCCTGGGCTATTCCTCGTTCGTGGCCATCGCCCTTCCCGCCCTCGGATACGACGCCTTGTGCACATACGCCCTTCTCGGCGTGCCGGTCGTCGTCTTCGCCAATTTCGTCGGCCTTCCGGTGGAGCAGGTCGGCGGCTATTTCGCCCGCTTCATGCCCGTCATCACGTCCTGCATCGCCCTGGGGATGCTCTGGATCGCCGGCGGCCTCAAGACGCTCCTCAAGGGCGTCTTTCCCGCCGTCCTGGCCGGCGTAACGGCCGGAATGATCGCCATCGGCATGAACCAAGCCCGCATGGTCACCCTGACCGGGGTGGCCGCCGGCCTCGGCGTCGTCCTGGTCATGTTCCTCTATCTCCTTATCGCCCGGAAACCGATCCGGGACCGGAGCGTGCTGACGGACGCCGACCGGGCCTCCGAACAACGGATGTCCCTCGGCCGGGCCGTCTCGCCCTG
>JAAZPG010000200.1 GCA_012797375.1 Acidobacteriota bacterium | reverse complement strand
GTCTACAACAGCGCCTTCATGAACATGCTCCGCGATGAGGAGAACGCCCGGTACCGGCGGGGGATCAAGGACACCTTGGAATTCGACCCCGAAATCCTCAAGCGCTACGTCAACTTCATGAACAATCCGGACGAACGGACGGCGATCGATCAATTCGGCGACCATGACAAATACTTCGGCGTCTGCACGCTGCTGGCCGCCCTGCCCGGCCTGCCGATGATCGGCCACGGACAAATCGAGGGATTCAGGGAAAAATACGGGATGGAATACCGCCGGGCGTATTACGACGAGACGCCCCGCGAGGATCTCGTCGCCCGGCATCGGCGCGAGATCTTCCCCCTCTTCCGCAAGCGGGCTCTCTTCGCCGGCGTCGACCTCTTCCGGCTCTACGATTTTGTCCGGCCCGACGGGGAGGTCGACGAAAACGTCCTCGTTTTCTCGAATGGAACGGATGGAGAGCGGGCTCTTGTCGTGTATCACAACCGGTACGCCGAAACCCGCGGCTGGATCCGGAGGTCGGCCGCCGCGGCCGGGAAGACCGTCTCCCTGGCCGAGGGTCTCGGCCTCCCCGACGACCCCTCGGCCTGGGTCGTCTTCAAGGACGCCGTCTCGGGACTTGAATACATCCGCGGAGCCGGCGAGCTCGCCCGCGAGGGATTGCACCTGGAGCCGGCCGCGTATTCGCGGGCCGTCTACACCGGCTTCCGTCTTGTCCGGGACGATGAACGGCGTCTCTATGCCCGCCTGGCCGCGGCCTTGGGAGGCCGGGGAACCGTCGATGTAGAGCGGGCCGCCGTCGATCTCCGGCTCCGCCCCGTCCAGGCGGCCTTCCGGGAGCTGGCCAACGCCGGTTTCTTCGATTGGCTGATGACGAAGAGGATTTTCCGACCCGGACGGCCTCTCGACCCCGAACCCGGGCGGCAAGCCGGGGAGAAAGCCCGAGCGTTCGCCGAAGCCGTCGCCCGGACGATCGCCGAGGACGAACCGCGGCCCCGGAAAGCGATCGACCCGGAGGAGATCGCGGCCGCGGCCCGGCGCGAATTCGAAACGATCCTCCGGCTGCCGGTTCTCGAAAAACGCGGCCGGGCTTCCGGCTCCCGGACCTTCCAAGAGGCGCTGCGTTTCTTGAAATCCGCCCTGGACGGCCCCGCCGCCCCCGGGAAAAAGCCGGGCCGGAGGCGGCCGGGAGCCAAGCCGCACGCCTCGCGGCTTAAGGCCGGTCTCGATCCGCGGACGGCCTGGATTTCGCTCTTTTGCGGCGCGGTTCTGCGGACGGCCGGGCGGACGGCGGACAAGGAAAGTCCGGCCGGCTGGATCGAAGCCTGGGGCTTGGACCGGATCATCGACGACGCCTGGCGTGAAACGGGCTGCGCCGGGGAAGGCCGGCCGAATGTCCCGGCGATCTTCCAGGCCTTGGAGGAATACGGAGGAGGAATCGATCCGAACCGATCTGCCGCGGCCAACGCCCGGCGCTTGGCCGGCATCATCACCGGCGACGACCGCTTCCGGCGGGCGCTCGGCCTCAATCGCTGGCAGGGGATCGAGTACTTCCATCAGGAAGCCTTTGACGCGTTGCGCTGGCTCCTTGCGGCCGGGGCCGTCTGCCGGGCGACAGGCTCCGGCCGGGGAGGGATCACCGCCCAAGCGGCTCGGGCGATCTCCCGGGCTTTCGCCGTCTCCGACATCCTGAGGAAGGCGGAGCGCAAATCCGGATTCGAAACGGCGAAGCTTCGCGCCGCCTTGGGCGCTTGAGAGCCG
>JAAZPG010000022.1 GCA_012797375.1 Acidobacteriota bacterium | reverse complement strand
TCGCCAACCTGTTTGCCTCCGTTTCCGGGGCCCTCATGTATTTCGCCACCCTGACCGAAGTCCCCATCCTCCAGGGGCTCATCGGATCGGGGATGGGACAGGGGCCGGCTTTGGCCCTTCTGCTGGCCGGGCCCGCTCTTTCGCTTCCCAGCATGATCGTCATCGGAAAAATCATGGGAACAAGGAAAACCGCGGTCTACGTCAGCCTTGTCATCTTCATGGCGACCGCGACCGGATTGATTTTCGGCGCCTTCTCTCGATAGTCCAAAAACGAGAGGAGAGCCTGGGAAACGAACGTTTTGGAAAAAGACGTTTGAACCGGGGGCCTAGCTGCAAAAGCGGCCCCGGAACGTCCTTTCCGGGACCGGCCGGGAGGGAAATGAAAAGCGACGGCCGCCTCCTCCAGTCCGAGAAAAACATGGCTTGGATACGAGGAGAGTTTGAGGAGGAGGAGGACATCGGGTCGGCGGCGGAAGTCCCCAATCGCCGGTTGGAGGAATGGAATTGAATCGATCGCTTCGTTCGTCCCCGCCGAGCCTTCGGACATCTCACGCCCCGTCATTTTTCCCCGGTCGCACGAATCTACGGAAGCCGTTCACATTGACAACCCCCTGATTTTCCAGTATTTTATAGAGGAAATGACCTTGACCCTCAACCAAGTGCTTTTTCTCATTCTCACGGTCGCCGCCGTCGTGGCGATCGTTCAGCTCGTTCGCCTGTTTACGCAGTTGCGCCGGACGGCGATCGAGGGGGAAAAAGCCCTGGGGGAGATCGCCGAGCTGGCTCGGCATTTGAAGGATCTCGACCTCGTCATCAAGGAGCAGGTGGAAGAGCTGGCCAAAACCATCGCCGCGTCCAAGAAAGCCGCGGTCAACGTCGCCGAGGCCTCCTCACTGATCACTTCCAAATTCGTCCGGCCCGGCTCCAAATACCTTCCCCTCCTCCTCCCCGTCGCCCAGTTTGTCTGGCGCCGGTTCGGCAAGAAAAAAAAGGAGAGTCACCATGGCAAGTGATGGCAAAAGCAGCGCCCTGGAAATCGCCGTCTCGTTTCTGATCGGGGCGACGACCGGATTTGTTCTCGGAATTCTGTTCGCCCCTGCGTCCGGCAAAGAAACGCGCAAGAGAATCGGGGACGAATTCGAAAAAGGCAAGGAAAAGGCCGTCGAGGGATTCGAGAAGCTCTCCAAAGAGGCGGAAAAAGGCATCCGCGCCGTCCGGGAAAAAACGCAGGAAGGAATCGAGGTCATCAAGGAATTCGTCGACCGGAAAAAAGGCGACCAGGTCAAATCCTGCCCGGCCCGCCGATTTATTAGTCCATATATTTCATTTTAAAGGATTGGTCCATGTCCGCAACAACGATTCTGTCCGTCAAAGCCCGTGAAATTTTAGATTCCCGCGGGAACCCGACCGTCTCCGCCAAGGTCGTTCTGAAGGGAGGCGCCGTGGGAACGGCGGCCGTTCCTTCGGGCGCTTCCACCGGCACTTATGAAGCCCTGGAGCTCCGAGACGGCGATCCCGCCCGCTACCTCGGCAAGGGCGTTCTCAAGGCCGTCGCCCACGTCAACGACGAGATCGCTCCTCGGTTGGCCGGGATGGATGCCCTCGACACGGCCGCCCTCGATCGTCTTTTGATCTCCCTGGACGGCACGCCCACGAAAACCCGCCTCGGGGCCAACGCGATCCTCTCCGTTTCGCTGGCCGCGGCCGAGGCCGCCGCCGCCGCCCGCGCCCTGCCGATGTACCGGTGGCTCCGGGACCGGGACCGCTATACGCTCCCCGTTCCGATGATCAACATTCTCAACGGCGGGGCCCACGCCGACAACAGCGTCGACATTCAGGAGTTCATGATCGT
>JAAZPG010000021.1 GCA_012797375.1 Acidobacteriota bacterium | reverse complement strand
CGGGACATGAAGGCCAATCCTTGGGTCCTCTTTCAAGGACGCTGAATCCGAACCTGTTTAACCATATCCCCATTTCTAATCGGAACCTGGTTAACCATTTCCGGGTTTCGACATGGATCTATCTGATTGTCAATGAATCTGTTATCGCCATCGAGCCGGCGGTTTTCGGACTGATCTGCGTTTCCACCCCCGAAATAGGGAAAAGGTTGAACAGGTACCGATTGAGCTAGAAAAACAAGCCGACGGCGGCGCCGACGAGCCAACCGGCGATAACATCAGAAAGATAATGCATCCCCAAGACAACCCGGGACAGTCCAACCGCCAGGGCCCATAGAATGACGGCCGCGGCGGCAGACGGCGGCGCATATAACGCCGCCAGGACGGCCAGGACCGCCGTCCGGTTGGCGTGGCCGGACGGAAAGGAATGCGGATCGACCAGGCGGTCAAAAGCTCCCCATCGCCCGTCGGGCCGGCGCCGCTTGAAGACGAGCTTGAGAATCCCGGTCGCCAACGTCCCGGCCAAGAGGGCCAGCCCCGCTTTCCAAGCCCACGATTTCCAAGGCTCGCCCGCAAACAGCCAGATCAGCCCGGCCGCGGGGAAAAGCACCGTTGTGTCGGCGGTATGAGCCAGGACGGCGGAAATCGTTCGGCCCGCCCCCTTCCCCAGCCTCCGGAGACCGGCGCTGCCTTGGGCATCCCGCTTGATCCATCCCTCGAATTGCATGCCCCGGTATTATAACGAATTTCGGACGTTTAGGACCGGTAAATTCAGGAAATGGTTAACCAGGTACTGAATGGCCGGACGGGAAATGGGGAAATGGTTGACCTGGTTCCCAATTAATCAGGGAAATGGTTAAACAGGTTCGGATTTATTGGAAGAGGGGGATTCCGCGACCTCGTTTCCGCCTTGTGGTATGATGAATGCGGACGGCCGCCCTGAGCCCGGACCGACGCCGCCGCCTCCCGCCTGCTCCCGGAACCGGATCAAGTCCCGGCCCCGGATTCAGGGCGGTCCGGAACCGAGGAGGATTCCCATGTACCAGCGCATCAAGTACGACTTTGCCCAGGAGCTCGTCAAAATCAAGAGCTCGGGGCTCTTCAAGGACGAGCGGACCATTCTCTCCGCCCAAAAGCCCGAGATCCGGGTCGAATATCCGGCCGGGAGCGATCCGCGGAACGTTCTGAACTTTTGCGCCAACAACTACCTCGGCCTGGCCAACCACCCGAAAATCCTCGAGGCGGCCCGCAAGGCCCTGGACGAGCACGGCTTCGGCCTGGCCTCGGTCCGGTTTATCTGCGGAACGCAGGACCTTCACAAAATCCTCGAACAGAAAATCGCCGAATTCTTCCACACGGAGGACACGATCCTCTATTCCTCCTGCTTCGACGCCAACGGCGGCCTGTTCGAAACCCTCCTCGGCGTGGAGGACGCGGTCGTGACCGACGCCCTCAATCACGCCTCCATCATCGACGGGATCCGGCTGTGCAAAGCCAAGCGCTTCATCTATGATCACGCCGACATGGCCTCGCTCGAAAAAGCCCTGAAAAAAGCCCGCGAGGGGATGGACGTCTGGGACGGCCCGGGCCTGGACAAGGAGCCCGTCCCGGCCCGCAACATCATGATCATCACCGACGGCGTCTTCTCCATGGACGGCGACGTGGCCGACATCCGCCGGATCGTCGAGCTCGGGAACACCTACGACACGCTCGTCGTGGTCGACGATTCCCACGGCACGGGCGTCCTCGGGGCGACCGGCCGGGGCTCGGTCGAGGAGGCGGGCATGCTCGGCCAAGTCGACATCATCACCTCGACCCTGGGCAAGGCCATGGGCGGAGCGACCGGCGGGGTCGTGACCGGCCACCCGGAGATCATCGAAATCCTCCGGCAGAAATCCCGTCCCTACCTCTTTTCCAACACGATCCCCCCGGTGATCGCGGCCGCCGGCATCGCCGCCTTCGATCTCCTCGCCCAGGGCCAGGAGCTGCGGGAAAAGCTCCGCGACAACACCGTTTTCTTCCGCGGGGCGATGAAAGCCCTCGGATTCGACATCATCGACGGCAGCCACCCGATCGTCCCGGTGATGCT
>JAAZPG010000199.1 GCA_012797375.1 Acidobacteriota bacterium | reverse complement strand
TACGGCGGGCGAGGCCGGACGCTTGAACGAAATCCGCGTTCTGGGCTTGTCCGGAGAGGACGTCGACGCGGAAATGCTCCGGCGCTTTGCCGTCATGAAGCGATCCCTCCGGTCCGGCCTTGATCCGGGACAAGTTCATTTGAGGCTTCTCCGGCCGGCCGCCGCCCGGATTCTCGAAGCGGAAAAGCGGAACGCGCTGCCGTCGGGCGGACGTCCGGTTCGGACGGCGGCCCGGGCCATGGCCGTGATGCAGGCGGTCAACAGCGGGGCCGTCGTCTGCGCCGCTCCGACCGGAGGTTCGGCCGGCGTTCTGGCCGCCGTGGCCGCGACCCTCGCGGAGGATGGCCGGGCCGGCCGGGCGGACATCCTCCGGTCCTTGTTCGCGGCCGGAGCGATCGGCCTCGTCTTCGTCCGGCGGGCGACTTTCGCTGCCGAGATCGCCGGCTGCCAGGTGGAAATTGGAGCGGCCGGGGCGATGGCCGCGGCCGCCGTGGTCGAAGCCGCCGGCGGAACCGCCCGGCAAGCCTGCGACGCGGCCGCGATCTCGCTTCAGAATACGATGGGCTCGGTTTGCGACCTGGTCGCCGGACGATGCGAAATTCCCTGTTTCACCCGGAACGCCGCGGCCGCCGCTTCGGCGTTTCTTTGCGCCGACCTCGTTCTCGGCGGCTATGAAAACCCGGTTCCCCTCGATGATACGATTGACGCCTCGCTGGCCTCGGGACGGATTCTTCCATCCGAGCTCCGGGTGACGTCGCGGGGCGGCCTGGCCGTCACCCCGGCGGCCCGGTCGCTGGAACGGAAAGTTCGGAAGAGGGGACCGGCCGGGCTCGAAAAGGAGACACCGCCATGAATATCCGCCGGTTGATCGCTTCCCGCCGGAGCATCCGCCAGTTCCGGCCGAAACCCGTTTCCCGGGACCTTCTCATGGACTTCGTGGACGCCGGGCGGCTAGCCCCCTCGGCCGCCAATCTCCAGCCGCTGGAGTTTCTTGTCGTCGACGATCCGGCCGCCCGGGCCGGCGTTTTCCCCTGCTTGAAATGGGCGGCCTACATCCAGCCCGACGGCGACCCGAAGCCCGGCCGGGAGCCGGCCGCCTACATCATTGTTCTCGTCAACACGAAAATCCGGGACAAGATGTTCGAGTACGACGTCGGGGCGGCCGTGGAGAACATGGCCTTGGCCGCGGCCGGGGAAGGGGTGGCCGGCTGCTGGCTGATCTCGATCGACCGGCCGAAAATACAAGCCCTCTTCGGAATCCCGGATCACGTCCGGATCGATTCCGTCCTGGCCTTGGGCTATCCGGCCGAAACGTCCGTCGTCGAACCGTACCGGGATTCGCCTCGCTATTGGAAGGACGCCGACGGCGTCTTCCATGTTCCGAAGAGAACGCTGGACGCGGTCGCCCGCTTCAACACGTACTGAGACGGGAGGCGCTCTTCCCTCAGCCGACGTGGGGAGCCTTGAAACCCCTTCCCAGGACGGCGTACGTGTCGTTGACGATGACGAACGCGTCCGGGTCGAGCGACTTGATGAACGCCCGCAGCTCGACCAGCTGCTTGGGGGAAATCACGGTGATGATGGTTTCCCCCTCCCGGTTCAGGTACAGCGACCGCGACCGGAGGGCCGTTCCGCTCCGGTCGAGGGTCTTGAGGATGAAAGCCTGGATCTCGGCGGTCTTGGTCGAGGTGATGATCACCATCTTCGTGAAGCTCAAGCCCTCGAGCACCATATCGATGACCTTGGAGGAGACGAACAGGACGATGTAGCCGTACAGAGGAGCTTCCAGCCCGCCGAAGACGAACCCGGAACCCGAGATGATGAAAAAGTCGATGAGCATGATCGACATGCCGATCGACAGGCCGAAACGCTTGTTGAAGATCTGGCCGATGATGTCCGATCCGCCGGTCGACGCTCCGCCGCGGAAAACGAGTCCCAAGCCGATGCCGAGCATCACTCCGCCGTAGATCGCGGCCAGGACGGCGTCTTCCGTAGCCGACGGGAGGCCGATCATCACGTTGAAAAAGTCGATGAAGAACGAGGAGATGAACAGTCCGGCCAGGCTCCGGACGGCGGACTTCCGGCCCATGATCTTGTAGCCGAGGGCGAAGATCGGGATGTTGAGGATGAGGATCAACGTGCCGACCGGAAATCGGGTCAGGAAATTGACGATGATGGCCGCCCCCGAGACGCCGCCCGGGACGAAATGATGGGGGATCAGGAACAGGGCGTACCCCAGGCCCATGATCAAGCTGCCTAAAATAATGAGAATCGAGGACCCAAGAAGGGCGCCCGCTCGTTGTCCGATTTTATTCATGTTTATCCTTCCCGGCCGGCGCCGGTGCGATCAGGACCGGCCGGCAATCTGCATCTCCGACACTTTAATCGTCGGTCCGCAGATCGATCCGTTGAAAATCAAATCGCTGCCGATTCTCTCGATATTCATCAGGAAGTCGCCCAGGTTTCCGGAAATCGTGATCTCGGAAACCGGATAAGCGAATTCTCCGTTCTCGATCCATAAACCAAACGCCCCCAGGGAGATGTCGCCGGTCACCGGATTGAATCCCTGGCCCAGCGTTCGGACGAGATAGAGTCCCTTGGCCGTCGACCGGATGATTTCCTCCGGCGCGTCCCCGCCCGGCCGAAGATGGAAATTGCCCGGGCCGACGCCGGATCCGTCGGCGTTTCCGGTCGAGGAGGCGCCGATCTTTCGGGCGGCATACGTGTTGCAGAGAAACGACTTCAGAACGCCGTTTTCGATGACCACGGTCCGCCGCGAGGGCACGCCCTCGGAATCAAACGGGCTCGAGCCGAGACCCCGGGGAAGAAGCCCGTCATCGATGACGGTGACCGCCTCCCGCCCGATCCGGTCGCCCAGGCGCTCGCCGAGGAACGTCGATTTCTGATAAACGGCCGTCCCGGTCAGGCATCCGAAGAGGAACCCGAGGATTTGACCCGTCATCAGCGGTTCGAAAACCACGGGCGCCTTTTGGGTTTCGATCTTGCGCGGCTTGAGATGGCGGATCGTCCGGGCGACGGCCGTCCGGGCGATCTCCTCGGGCCCGGCCAGGGCGTCGAGGTGGGTTTCGGAGGAAAACCAGAAATCCTCGGCCAAGTCATCGGTCTCGCCGGCTTGCAAACCGACGTTCAATCCGGCGAACGTTTTCCGGTAGGCGCCGAGGAATCCCCGGGAATTGGACAGGACGGAAACGCCCTCGTGGGTGTGGCAGCTGGAGCCGTGGGAATTGACGATGCGGGAGTCGGAAAGAGCGATCCGCTCGGTTTCCATGGCCAGGCGGATTTTCTCCGCCGGATCGAGGACAGCGACGGCCGGATCATAAAGATCGAGGCCGGCCGGATCGACCGCCGGGGAAAAAGAATCCGGAAGTCCGGCGCAGGGATCCGGGCTGGCGAGCTCCGCCCGCCGGACCGCGTTCCGGATCAAGCCCTCGATTGTCTCCGGCGTCAGATCGGAGGAGCCCGCGAAAGCGGTTTTCCCGTCCTTGATGACTCGAAGCCCCATCGAACGCGTTCCGGCCTCGACGAGGTTTTCGATCCGGCCCAGGCGGACATCGACCTCGAACTCGGTGTCGTCGCCCAGGCCGACCTCGATTTCATCGGCTCCGCAGGCTCGGCCGAAGAGGACGAACCTCTCGGCCAGGGATTTCAGGTCGTCGACCGCAGCCCCGGGGGTCATCCCTGTCCTCCCACGGTCATCGACGAGATCTTCAGCGTCGGACAACCGTCGTTGATCGGGACGTGCTGGCCTTCCTTGCCGCAGGTCCCGGTGGGCCGGCCGAATTCCAAATCCGTTCCGGCCATGCAGAGGCGGTTGAGGATGCCGAGGCTGGTTCCAATCAGGGTCGCCTGCTTGGCCGGGCGCGTCAACCGGCCGTTTTCGATGAAGTAGCCCAGGCTGACGGAAAACGTGAACTTTCCTGAATCCTCCACCTGTCCGCCCGTCAGCCGCTTGGCATAAAAGCCGCGGCCGACGGAGCGAAGGATTTCCTCCGGATCATGGGGCCCGGCGGCGATGTACGTGTTGGCCATGCGGGGGATGGGGATCTCGGAATAATCCTGGCGCCGTCCGTGGCCGGTCAGCGGGCGTCCGAGGATTTTGGCCGAGAGCCGGTCGGTCAGGAGCCCGGAGACGACGCCCTTGTCGATGAGGAGCGTCCGGCGGGGAATCGTTCCCTCGTCGTCCACGGCATAGGAGCCGCGGCCGGCCGGAATCGTCGGATCGTCGAAGATCGTGACGAGATCCGTCCCGACCCGGGCACCCATCTTGTTCCAGAAAACGGACGTTTTCCGGCGGTTGAAATCGGCTTCGAGCAGATGGCCGACGGCCTCATGGATCAGGACGCCGGCCTCGCCCGCGGCCAGGACGACGGGCATCTCGCCGGCGGGGGCATCGGCCGCCTCCAGCAGCAGAAGGGCCTCCTCGGCCGCCTCCCGGCCGATCTCGGCCGGCGTCCGGACCGAGACAAAGACTTCCAGTCCCGTCCGTCCGCCTCCGCCGGAAAACCCATACTCCCGGACCGCGCCTTTTTCGGCGATCGCCGTGCAGGTCAATTTGACCATCGGCCGGACGTCAGAGACGATCAATCCCTCGGAATTGGCGATCAGAATATGCTGGACGTAGTCGCCCCAGGCGGCCTTGGCTTTTTTGATCGCCGGCGAAACCGCCAGGGCCGCCTCGTACGCTTCCCGGACCAGGGCGATCTTTCGGCCCAGGTCGGCGGAAACGGCCGGTTCGGCGACGGGGTAAAGGCCGGCCAGGGGGGAACGGGAAACGAAAGCGGCCGGGGGCGAGGGCGCTCCGCCGGCCACGGCGATGGCGGCGGCCGAGCGGGCGGCTTTCTTCATCCGCTCCGGGGAAAGGTCGTTGGTGTATCCGAAGCCGGTCTGATCTCCGGACCAGACGCGGATACCGAGCCCGAGCCCGACGCTTTCGGCCGTCTCCTTGATAATCTGTTCCTCGATGAGGATGGAATGATGGAGGCGGTATTCGAAAAAAAGCTCGGCGAAATCGCCGCCCCGGGAGAGGGCGGT
>JAAZPG010000198.1 GCA_012797375.1 Acidobacteriota bacterium | reverse complement strand
TTTCCGGCCCGGATATCCGGCTGATATTCATCCCTTTAAATGATAACCGGGGAGGACCCCCTCAGAGCCAGCCGGCCCGGCGATACCAATCCACCGCCCGGGCCATCCCCTCGGCGAACCCGACGGCCGGTTCGAAGCCGAGCTCCCTCCGGGCCTTGTCGATGTTCAAGCCCTTGGGGTGGACGAAAAAAGCCAGGCGCGAGGGATTGAGCGGAGCTTCTTTCCCGGCGAAGCCGAACAGGATCCCCAGCACCGCCCCGGCCGCCCGGGTCAGTCCCATGGGGGGATGGAAGCGCGGCAGGCTCTTTCCGAGGGCGGCGGCGATCGTCTCGACCATCTTCCGGACGGGCATCGCCTGGTTTCCGGCGATATTATAAATTTCCCCCGCCCGTCCGCGGCCGGCGCAGAGAAGCGTTCCGGCCACCAGGTCGTCGATATACGCCGGAGATTGGAGGGTTTCGCCCCGGCCGGGCAGCAGAAACCTGCCCCCGGCGATCGATCGGATGAGCTTGAAAGTCCGGCGGTCGCCGGGCCCGTAGATCCAGCCCGGACGGATGACGACCACGTCCTGGCCGGCCGAGGCCGCTTCCAGGGCGGCGCGCTCGCCGGCGAGCTTGGTCCTGTCGTAGACGTTCCGGGGATCGAGGGGATATTTTTCGTCGGCGGTTTCGCCGGGCCGGACATGGCCCAGGACTCCGGCCGAGCTGAAGTGAACCACCCGGCGGACGCCGTTTTCCCGGGCGGCCGCCAACACCGCCCGCGTCCCGCCGGCGTTTACGGCCATGAATTCCGCGGCCCCGATCCGGGCGGCCCCGAGGGCGGAGGCCAAGTGGAAGACAACGTCGGCCCCGGCCGAAGCCCGATCCAGGAGGGCGGCGTCGCGGATGTCGCCGGAGACGAACTCCACGCCCGGGGGAGGGTTGTTCCGAAGCCTGCGGCCGAGCGCTTTAACCGTCCAGCCGGAGGCCGCGAGGGCCGCACAGAGATGATTTCCGACGAAACCCGTTCCCCCGGTGACGAAGGCGTTCATCGACGGACGGCCCTCGTGACCGCCTCGGTGATCTTTTCCTTGTAGCGCGGGTACGTGTACTCCCGGGCGGCCAGGTCCGCCCCGGCCCGGGCCCGGCGCTCCGCCTCCGCGGATGTCAGGGCGAAGTCCAGGGCGGCGGCGAATTTTTCGGGATCGGGCGGCGCCAGGACGGCGATCTCCTCTGTCAAAACCTGGCTGTTTGTCCACAGGTCGGTGGCCACGACGGGCTTGCCCGCTTTGAGATAGGCGTAAATTTTCAGCGGCGTGTTGGTCCCCGAGACGCGGGGAGAGACGAGGACGTCGCTCAGACTGATATAGACGGGCACGCGCTGGGGCGGCACTTTTTCCACGAGGACGAACCGGTCGGCGAAGCCCAGCTCGGCCGCCCGCTTCCGGGCCGGTTCGTGGTCGGCCTTCGACCCGCCGACGATTAAAAGAACGGCTCGCTCCTTCATCCGGCCGAAGGCTTCAACGAGCAGAGACACGCCCTGATAGGGCTCGAAATTGCCCGCGTAGAGAACGATTTTTTCACCGTCGCCGGCGATATCCCGCCGGACGGCGGCGATTTCCGCCGGACCGGGCGGCGCCGGATCGAAATCGTTGAAGTCCAGGATGTTTTCGAGAAAAACGGCCTTGCCGCCGAATCCCAGCCGGGCGGCATAGTCGAGCAGGTCTCGGCAGATGACGATCACGGAGCGCGATCCCTTGAGGATGAAGCGCTCCATCCGGAGGAAGGCTGTCTTCAGGAGGGCGCTCCGGGAAAAATCGAAGTTTTCGAGCTGCTGGGGGAGGCTGGAATGCATGTCGTAGAGATGCGGAGTGCGGAAGATCTTCCCGAGCAGGACGCCGAGGAGGGCGGCTTCCTCGTGGGAGAAGATGAGATCGTAGCGCTTTCGGAGGAGCGACCCGAAGGCCGTCGCGAACATCAGGGCGTCCAGGGGAAGCTTGACCAGCGAGGGGCCGATCTTGATATCGCGGACGCCGATCAGGTTGGGGACGCGCTTGATGGCCAGGCCGGGAAAGGCCACGTCTCCGCCGCGCGGGTAGGTGACCAGATCGACGGAATGGCCCAGATCGGACAGGGCTTTCAGACGGAAATAGACGCTGATGGGCGTTCCCCGGGGCTGGAAGAACGGCTCTGGGGCGAGCATCAGGATCTTCATCGCCACGGGCTCACTCGGCCTTGGTCGGTGGGGTTTCGATGACCTCGCGGATGACGTAGATATGTTTTTCGACCGCCTCGTGGTAGGTTCGGACCATGATTTCGCCCAGGAGGCCCATGGTCACGAACTGGAACCCGACGACCAGGAGCAGGACGGCCAGCAGGAGAAGCGGCCGGTTGCCGATGGCTGTTTTCAGGACGAGCCGCTGGTAGGAGAGAATCAGTCCGATGACCGTCCCGGCCGCGCCGGAGATGAGACCCATCAGGCCGAATATCTGCAGCGGCCGGGTCGAATAGCTGAGGAGGAATTTCACCGTCAGGAGGTCGAGCATCACCCGGATCGAGCGGGAGA
>JAAZPG010000197.1 GCA_012797375.1 Acidobacteriota bacterium | reverse complement strand
GATCGCCGTCGGCGTCGTCGCCGTTCTGACCGTCCTCCACAGCCTGGACAAGAGCCTCGGCGCCCGGTTTCAGAACGTCATCACGATTTTCAAGGTCCTTTTCATTGTCCTGATCATCGTCCTCGGCCTGGCGATGGGCGAGCCGACCGGCTTGTCTTTCGCCCCGACGGGCCGGGCGCTCCGGGACGTTCTCAGTCCGGCCTTCGCCGTTTCGATGTTCTTCGTGACGTTCAGCTATTCCGGCTGGAACGCCGCGGCCTATGTCGCCGGCGAGATCGAGAATCCGCGGCGGAACCTCCCCCGGAGCCTGATCGCCGGAACCCTGATCGTCAGCGTCCTCTATATTTTCCTGAATTTCGTCTTTCTCCGGACCATCCCGATCGCCGAGCTGTCGGGAAAGCTGGAGGTGGGATACCTGTTCGCCGGCCGCGTGTTCGGCGCCGCCGGCGGCCGCTTGATGAGCGCCGTCATCGCCTTCCTCCTTCTTTCGAGCGTCAGCGCGATGATCATCGCCGGGCCGCGGATCTCCCGGGTCATCGGCGAGGATTACCGCCTGTTTCGGTTCCTGGGAAAAACGACGGCCAAGGACATCCCGGCGGCGGCCGTCGTCGTCCAAGGGCTATTGTCCGTTTTCTACATCGTCACGTCGACGTTCGACCAAGTGATCGTTTTCATCGGATTCACCCTGAATCTCTTCACGTTTATGACCGTGCTGGGGGTGATGATCATGCGACGGAAGCGGCCGGATCTGCCGCGTCCCTACCGGACCTGGGGATACCCCTGGACGCCGGCCGCCTTTCTCGTCATCCACGTTTACATCCTGGCCTACGGGTTGATCTACCGGCCGAGGGAATCGCTGGCCGGACTCGGGTTGACGGCCGCAGGTCTCGTCGTCTATGCCATCGATCGGAAAACGCGCCGGGTCAAGCCGGATTCCGTTTGATGGAGGTCCTCCCGCCGTGTTTTTTGAAAAACCGTCGGCCGGATCAGGCGAAAAAAAAGATTCCGCGGCGGGCCGGAGGGCGCTTCTTCGTTCCGCGCCGTCGCTCAGCCGAACAGATCGGCCGGGGCGTCCTGGATCCGGGCGATGTCCGTCGCCCGGGCGCGCACGTCGATCCCCAGCGCGCATTGGACCGGGCAGGAGGCGCAGTCGGCGCAGGGATTCCGATCCACCCCGAGGGAGGCGACGAGGTCATAGGCTTCCCCGAGGTTGCGGTAGCCGTAGGCGTACATGTAGCCCCGCATCAGGGAGGGAAGCGGCAGATGATGGGCGCATTGGGAGAGGCAGGCCTGGCACCCCTGGCAATAGAGCCCCGGCTCCCCCTCGCCGCCGAGCTCCAAGTCGGCTTTTTCCGCGTCCGTCAGGACGACATCGGTCATGACTTGGAGATTGAGGGCGAGCTGGTCGAACGTCGTCATGCCGGGGATGGCCGTCGTGACATGGGGATTGCCCAGGGCCCATTTCAGGGCGGCCTTCATGTTGATCGGACGGGTTTTTTCTCGGTCCCAATACGCGCCGGCTTGGGTCTTCATGGCGATGATCCCGATGCCGGCGGCGGCGGCGTCG
>JAAZPG010000196.1 GCA_012797375.1 Acidobacteriota bacterium | reverse complement strand
GAGGAACCCGCGGCTTTCGACCGCCCCGCTCGAAAGCCCGTATTTCAACCCGGACGAGCGGAGCATCGCGATCGGCATCAAGATCATCAGCCAG
Source organism: Acidobacteriota bacterium (assembly GCA_012797375.1). Lineage (GTDB taxonomy): Bacteria > Acidobacteriota > Aminicenantia > Aminicenantales > UBA4085 > JAAZPG01. The sequence goes on along the minus strand of JAAZPG010000196.1, from coordinate 12,661 downwards.
ATCATTCTGGACTGCCTGGAGCAGCAAAGCCGGCTGGCCGATTCAAGCCAAATCGTCAAATAGCCGGGCGATGGCTTATCCCGTTCTTTTCCTGGCGATCGCCGTGTCCGCGGGCATCGCCGCCGCCGGTTTTCTTTCTCTTTCCCCCGCCGCCGCGGCGGCCGCGACGGCCGTCGTCCTGGCCGCCGCCTGGATCCTGTTCGCCCGGCGGAAAACCGCGGCGGCCTTCGTCCTCCTCCTGACCGCGGCCGCCGGCCTGGGCGCCGGCCTGGGTTCCGCTTTCGAAGCGCGATATGAAAGCAACGAGATGCGGAGCCTGCCGACCGGCGAATACTTCGATTTCACGGGAACGCTCTCCCTTTCCCCAGCGCCCGGCTTAGACCGCGACGATCTCTATCTGCGGGTTGAATCGGTTTCCCTCCGGGGAGCGGACCGTCCCATGACCGGACGGATCCGGGTCGCGGTGAAGCATTCCGCGACGGGAGGGAAGCTGCCCCGGCTCATCGCCGGCGACCGGGTCCGCCTATCGGCCCAGGTCGTCCCCCCCTCAGAATATTGGAATTTCAAGGCGCCGTTTTCAGTTGCGTATATGAAAACGCGGGATCTCCATGCCCTCGGCTCGACGAAAAGCCCCTCGCTGGTTGAACACCTCGGCCCGGGCCGCCGGAGCGTTCCGTTCCGGTGGATTTCGCGGCTGCGCCGGACCTGCCTGGACCTCATCGAGCGGTCCTTCGCCGATCCCGGACGCCCCGGAGGAATCTCCCCCGAAGGGGCCGTTTTCGAGGCGCTCGTCCTCGGAGAACGCTCCCGGATGGACGAGGCGACGACCCGAGACCTCCAGAAATCGGGCTTGTTCCATCTGTTCGCCATTTCCGGCGCCCATATCGCCATCGTCTCCGCTCTCCTTTTCTTCCTTTTCCGGGCGTTCCGGATCGCCGAACGGCCTTCCTATCTCCTTCTTCTCCTCCTCCTGGTGTTCTACGGCTTTCTCGTCGAGGGGCGGGCTTCCGTCATCCGGGCGGTCGTCATGGCCGCCGCCTTCATCATCGGCAAGCTCCTTTGGAAGGATGTCCATCTCCTCAACACGATTTCCCTCAGCGCTCTGGGCATTCTCTTCGTCCGGCCCTTCCAGCTTTTCGACGCGGGCTTCCAGCTCACGTTCGCCGCCACCCTCGGCCTGATCCTCTTCTTCCCTTCGATCCGGGCCGCCCTTCCCCGCCTGCCCTTCAAAATCGAGGAGCTCTTCGCCCTTTCGGTCGCCGCCCAGATGGCCGTCCTGCCGATCATCGCGGCGACGTTTCACCGGGTGATTTTCTCGGGGTTGATCCTCAACCTGATCGGCATTCCCCTGGTGACCGTCGTGATGGCCGCCGGATACGTTTTTCTCCCCCTGTCCTTCGTTTTTCCCTTTGCCGCCGGGATCGCGGCCAGCGGTCTTTCCTTCCTCCTCCGGATTTTACTGGACTCGACCCGGCTTTTGGACGGCCTGCCGTTCCTCTCCAGCCGCGTTCCGACGCCGCCCGGACCGGTCGTGGCCGCCTACTATGTCTTTCTTCTCCTTCTTCTCCTTCCCGCCCGGTTCGTCCGCCTCCGCCGGTTTTCCTTCGCCGGCTTCGCCGCCGCCCTCATCGTCTTGACGACGCATCCGTTCCCGGCGGACGTCAAGGACCTGACCGTCACCGTGATCGACGTCGGGCAAGGCGAATCCGTTCTCGTCGAATTCCCCGGTTCGGAGAAAATGCTCGTCGACGGCGGCGGACTGCCGACGGGAACATTCGACATCGGGGAGCACGTCGTATCCCCTTTTCTCTGGAACAAGGGAATCAAGAAAATCGACCGTCTCGTCTTGACCCATCCTCACCCGGACCATCTCAACGGCCTGGCGGCCGTCGCCAGGAATTTTTCCATCGGGGAATTCTGGGAAGGAACGCCGGCTCCCGAAGACGCGCGTTACCGCGCCCTCCGGGAAGAACTCGGCGGCGTTCCGGTCCGCGGAGTCGGCCGCGGATTCAATCATAACCTCGGAGGAGTCGACATCGCCGTTTTAGCCCCGGCCGAAACCTCCGGGGCGAAAGCCCCCGGCAACGACTCGTCGATCGTCCTCCGCCTGATCTACGGCTCGACGGCCTTTCTCCTGACGGGGGATATCGGCCGGGACGTCGAGAGGGAAATCCTGGCCGCCGGCCTCGATGTCCGGGCCCAGGTTCTCAAGGCGCCTCATCACGGAAGCGATTCCTCGAGCACGGAGGAATTCCTGGAGGCCGTCCGTCCGGAGGTCATCGTCGTTTCCGCCGGGCGCGGCAACCGGATGGGACTTCCCCACCCCGCCGTCCTGGACCGTTTCGGGAAATGCGGAGCTCGGGTTCTGGGCACAGATCGACAGGGAGCCGTCGAGATCCGAAGCGACGGCCGGGAACTCTCCATCCGGACGTCCCGGCGATGACCGCCGGCCTTTTGCTGAAATCGAGCATTTGACTTGACTTGTCTCTCGTTTTATTATTAGAAAAGAAGGATGAAGTTCAGAAAAGCGGTTATCGCGGTTGTTCTTTTAGGGATGGCGGCCTCCGCCTCGGCCCAGGATCTGGCCGCCGCCGCCCGAAAGGAAAAGGAACGCCGGGCTTCCCTTAAAGGCAAGCCCTCGGTCACGGTCACCAACACCGATCTGACCAAGGCGACAAAAAAAGCAGCCATCAGCGAAACCCGGACCGAGGACGGAGAACAGACGGCCGCAGCCGAGGGAGCTCCGGCCGAGCCTGAAATGAAACCCTCGGCCGTGGCGGCCGAACCTTCCCAAGCCCTCGTCGTCGAAACCGCCGTTGACGTCGAGGGCCTCCGGGCCGATCTTCAGGACAAGTACGACCGGGCCAAGGAACGCCTGGAGTACGTCACGTTAAAGATGCGGGCCCTCCAGCAGCAGTTCTTCTCTTTCAACACGATGGAATCCAAGGCCAAGGTGCAGCAGGACATCGCCCAAACGAACCTGGATATTCAGGCGGCCGCGGCCGAGGAAGCCCGGCTCAAGAAAGAGCTCGAGGACTTCGATTCCAAGAATCCGGGCAAGTGAGGGCGGTTCCGCTCCTCACCGGAAATAAATAAAGGAAACCTGAAGCCCGAGTTCGCGCGCGTCCTTGGAAGCCGGTCGGATATCCGCCGGAATAAACGAAGGGTTGGCCCCGATGGACAGGATGAATTCATCCTTGTCCCCCAGCATTTCCTTTTGGATCCGGTAGGTCTTCTCGAAAAGGCTTTCGCCCGGAATGAACTCATCAACCGTCAAATCGTTGATTTTAAAGATGATCTTTTGATCCTTGACGTCGGCGATATTCGCCGCTCCTTTAATGACCAGGACGGCGTCCCGGCGCGGATTATCGATGATGCACTTGGCTTCCTTGGCCGTCCAGCGCCACTGCTTGAGGGGCGCGTTCTGATCGATCTCGAGGTCGTACCAGCCGCTCTCGTAGATGATCTCGGGCGTGCCGATCGGCGGCGGAACGACTTTGAGCTTCTGGATCAGGACCTCGCGGGGGGGATCGCCGCTCCGGTCGAAGGGATTGACCAGGCCGACGGAGAAACGGAGTGTCTCCTCGCCCTTGAACTGGGGATTGAATTCATCGATGAATTTGGGGATGAAGATCCGCCGGGTGATGGTGTAGGTCTTGTCCGGTTCCCAGGAGGACGTGGGCGGCGCCGGAGCGTGATCGTCCTGGAGAATGAGATTGTCGTTGTGCCAGAAATGAACGAAGACGTGGTAGTCCCGGCTGAATTTCTCGAAATCCTTGCCGGTCTTCCACGTGTATGTGACCTCGGTGATCAGGTTGTCCGTCAGGGGCGACTCGGCGAAAACGACGTCGAGGGAAACGCCCTTGATCGAGGTCTTCTTTTGGCAGCCGGTCAGGACCAGGACCGCCGCCAGGGCGAATATCCAAAAATTGAACCGACGTTTCATTGATCGCCTCCTAGAATGAGAGATACACTTGGCCGAATTATAGATGATTCGACAAGCCAAGTAAACTCAAAAGGGGGACCGCCGGAGCAAGGGTGTCTGTCCGGGGGAGATATCGGCATTACAGCCGTTCTATGATATATTCTGCCGCAATGAGAATCCTTCTCCGGGTCTATTCCCTGGTTTCCCGCCCCGTCTGCGCCGGCAAGGCCGCCCGGTACCGCCGAGGGCGGAAAACGCCGGCCCGCGCCCCTCTTCCGATCCTTTCGATCGGCAATCTCACCCTTGGAGGAGAGGGGAAAACGCCGCTGGCCTGCGAAATCATCGCTCATTTTCTCCGGAAGGGATGGAGGCCCGCCCTGGTCAGCCGCGGATACCGCGGCGCTTGGGAACGGTCCGGCGGCGTCGTGTCGGATGGAAAAACGTTTTTCGGCGGTTTCCGAGAAGCCGGCGATGAGCCGGTTCTAGTCGCCCGCCGCTATCCCCGAGCCGGTGTTTTCGTCGGCCGCGGCCGCCTCGCGTCCTGCCGCGCGGCGGCGTCCCTCGGTTTCGATTTCTGCGTTCTCGACGACGCGTTCCAGCGTCTCGACCTCGCCCGAGATCTCGACATCGTTCTTCATGATCCGCGCTCTTCGTCGCCTCGAAGGGAAGGCGACCGGGCTTTGGCCCGAGCCGATGTTCTTCTCCTCCCCCGGGGGACCTCGCCGGAACGGTTTGAGGCCTATCGGCGGCGCTTCCCGCGCTTGAAGGTTTTCGAATACGCCGCCGTCCCCCGCGGGCTTTTTTCAGCGGACGGACAAACGGGCGTTCCGCTCGAAGCCCTTTCCGGAAAACGCGTCCTGGCATTCGCCGGCATCGCCCGTCCCCGCCGCTTCTTCTCCCAGCTGGAATCGCTCGGAGCGGCTGTCGTCGGCCGGATGACCTTCCCCGATCATCATTTGTATCCGGCGGCGTCCCGCGCCCGGATCGCGGCCGCGGTGTCCCGGACGGATCCCGAGATGGTCCTGACCACGGAAAAAGACGCGGTCAAATTCGAAGCAGGGGAGCTCCCCTGGGAGGGGCCGGGGCTGACCGTTCTCCGCATCGGGCTCGACCTGCCGGACGAGTTTTTCGAATGCCTCGAGGCCGCCGTTTTTCCGGGAAAGGCCGGTCATGCCTAAGCGCCGCCCGGATTCCTCGTCCGTCGGAATCCACCTTTCTTATGTTCTGTATCGCCTTTTCGCCTCATTCGTCGCCCGGCTCCCGCGGCGGATCGTTCTTCTTTTCAGCGAAGCCTTGGGAGCCCTCGTCTATCACTTGGATTCCAGGCGCCGGCGCATCGCCCTCGACAACCTGAGCCGGGCTTTCGGCCGATCCCTTTCCCATGAAGACCGCCGGCGGACGGCCCGCCGGTCGATGATGAATTTCGTCCGTTCCCTTTTCGACATCCTGAAGACCGCCCCCTGGCCCCCGGGCCGGGTCGAAGCGCTGATCGACGTCCAGGGGAAGGAAAACCTCGAGACCGCCCTCGCCCGCGGACGGGGCGTTCTCCTTTTCACGGCCCACTTCGGCAATTGGGAGATGGTCATCACGCCCATCGCCCGCCGCGTTCCCTTCCATGTCATTGTCCGAGCGCTGGACAATCCGCTCATCGACCGGGAGTTGGAAAGCGTCCGGGCCCGGCGGGGAGCAACCGTCTTGAACAAATTCGGGGCGGGGCGTCCGGTGCTGAGAGCCCTCGGGCGGAAGGGCGCCGTGGGCATTGTCATCGACCAGAACGTCCTCCGCCGGGAGGCGGTTTTCGTGGATTTCTTCGGGATCCCGGCGGCCACGACCCCGGCGTTGGCCGTTTTTCATCTCCGGACGGGAGCTCCGATCGTCCCGATGTTTTGCGTTCCCGCCCCGGGAGACCGCTACCGGCTGATCTTCGGCCCGCCCGTCGATCTCCCTCTCACGGGAGACGAGGCGGTGGACGTGTTGAAAATCACGGCGGTCTGCACTAAGATGATCGAAGACGCCGTCCGCCGCGATCCGGATTCCTGGTTGTGGATTCATAAACGCTGGCAGTCGAGGCCCCATGATGAAAAATCCTAATCTCCGCCCCGGGCGGTCCGGAAGCCGGGCGGCCGATCAGATCCGCCCGGTTAAAATCACCCCCGATTTTATCGAAGTCGCCGACGGCTCGGCCCTCATCGAAATGGGACGCACCCGGGTGGTGGCCGCGGCCACGATCGAGGAAAAAGTCCCTCCGTTTTTGAAAGGGACGGGCCAGGGCTGGGTGACGGCCGAATACGCGATGCTCCCCCGGGCCACCGATAAACGAACCCCCCGCGAGCGCCAGATGGGATACCCGTCGGGGCGGAGCCAGGAAATCCAGCGTTTGATCGGCCGGACGCTGCGGGCGGTCACCGACCTCCGGGCCTTGGGCGACCGGCAGATCATCATCGACTGCGACGTCCTCCAAGCCGACGGAGGAACGCGCGTCGCTTCCATCAACGCGGCCTCCGTCGCCCTGGCCCTGGCCCTGAAGAAGCTGCTGGACACGAAGATCCTTCCGGTTCTGCCGCTCCGCCACCTGGTCGGGGCGATCTCCGTCGGAATCGTCGGCGGCGACGTCCTTTGCGACTTGGACTACAGCGAGGACGCGGCCGCGGAGACGGATATGAACGTCGTCGAAACCGATCGCGGGCAGCTGCTTGAAGTCCAAGCAACGGCCGAAAGGGTTCCGTTCTCGCGTCATCAGCTAGACTCTCTTCTGAAGATGGCCGACGCCGGGATCGTCGAAGTCATCCAGGCTCAAAAAGACGTTCTGAAAAAGAAAAGCCTTATGTTCATGGCCTATGGGCGCTGAATCCGCGGCTTTTTCTTCCGTCTTGACAACCGCAAACGCGCTTTATATCATGCGTTTTTAATCAGTTATGGAGACCGCCATACTCGCTGCAAACGTCCTTTAGGGAGGTTGCCATGAGTCTCGTCGCCATTCTCATCCTGGCCGGAGCCGTCCTCGCCCTGATCGTTCTTTTCGGCTTATTGTTCGCCCGTCAATACCGGAAGGTCGGTCCGAACGAAGCCTTGATCATTTCCGGGCGGAAAAGAACCGTCGCCCTGCCCGACGGGACAGCGAAGAAGGTCGGTTTCCGCGTCCGGATCGGCGGGGGGACATTCGTCCGCCCGTTCACGGAAAAAGTCGACATCCTCCCGATGGACGTCATTCCGATCTCCATCCGCACGCCGGAGGTTCTGACCCACGGCGGCGTTCCCATCGTGGCCGACGCCGCGGCCCAGGTGAAAATCGACTCCTCCGAGGCGTCGATTCACACGGCCGCCGAGCAATTCCTGGGGATGGGGAAAGAAGGAGTCCGGGACGTGGCCGTCAACGTCCTCGAGGGGAAGATGCGGGAAGTCATCGGGACGATGACGGTCGAGGAGATTTACCGCGGCCGATCCGAGTTCAACCGCCGCGTCGGCGAAGCCGTCCGGTACGACTTCGGCAAAATGGGACTCGTCCTCCTGTCCTTCGCCCTCAAGGAATTCGGTGATACCCAGGGATACATCGACGCCCTGTCCAAGCCCTTGATTTCGGCGGCCAAGCGGGACGCGGCCGTGGCCGAGGCCGAGACCGAGAAAGAGGCCATCATCCGCTCGTCCCAAGCCCGGAAGGAAGGCGAGGTGGCCCGGCTTCAGGCTGAAGCCCAGATCGCCAAGGCCCAATGGGAAAACGAAGCCAAAAAATCCGAGTCGCTGACCTGGGTGAACCAGAAAAAAGCCCAGGCCGACTTTTCCTATGAGCTCGAGCGCCACCGCCTCTCGCAGGAATTGAAGCGGGAGGAAAGCAAGGTCCGCTTGGTCGAGAAAGAACAGGCCATCAAGATCGAGGAGCTGGAAATCCAGCGCCGGGAGAAAGAACTGGATTCCAACGTTCTCAAGCCGGCCGACGCCCGGAAGTACCAAATTCGGGCGGAGGCCGAAGCCGAGGAATACCGCATCCAGGCCGAAGCCCGGGGCAAGGCTGAGGCGGTCAAGCTTGAAAGCCAAGCCGAAGCCGCCCGGATCAAGGAGAAGGGCGCGGCCGAGGCGGAGGCCTTGACGAAGCGGGCTCAGGCGATGAACCATTATCAAGAGGCCTCGGTCCTCGAAATGTACATGAACGTCCTGCCGGATGTGGTGAAAAGCGTGGCCGAGCCGCTTTCGAAAATCGATAAGATCGTCCTGGTCAACAGCGACAAGGATCTCGGCGTCTCCAAGATCTCGGCCCAAACGGCCCAAATCCTGGCCCAGGTGCCTGAAATCCTTCAATCGCTGACCGGAGCCGATTTAAAGAAATTCCTCAAGGACAAGCTGACCGCCGAAAAGAAGAGCGAAAAATAGCCCCCGCGGCCGCTTGGGAAAGGGGAAATCATGATTTCCGACAAAGCCAACCGCATCGGCTCCTCGCCGACGTTCAAGGTCAGCGCCAAAGCCAAGGCGATGAAAGCCGAAGGCCTCGACGTCGTTGACCTGAGCATCGGCGAGCCCGATTTTCCGACCTCCGAATCCGTCAAGGCCGCGGGAATCAAGGCGATTCAGGATAACTACACCAAGTACACGGAAAACGAGGGCTCTCCGGCCCTCAAGCAAGCCATCATCGGCCGGCTGAAAGAAGATTACGGCCTGACCTACGCTCCCAACGAGGTCATCGCCAACTGCGGAGCGAAAAGCTCGCTGTTCCTCGCCTTCCAAGCCCTGATCAACGACGACGAGGAAGTCATCATCCCCGCCCCGTACTGGGTTTCCTATCCCCATCTCGTGAATTTGGCCAAGGGGAAGCCTGTTTTCGTTCCCACAAAGGAGGAAAACGGCTTTATCCTGACGGCCGAGGAGCTCAAGGCCCGCATTACGCCGGCGACCAAGGCGCTGCTTCTCAATTCCCCGTCGAATCCCACGGGGGCGGCTTATACTCTCGCCCAGCTTGAAGCCCTGGCCGAGGTCATCCGCGGGGAGGATCTCTGCGTCGTTTCCGACGAAATCTACTCCTGCCTCGTCTATGACAGATTTAAATACCGAAGCATCGCCTCCCTTGGGGACGACCTCAAGAAAAAAACGGTCGTGATCAACGGTGTTTCCAAAGCCTATGCCATGACCGGCTGGCGGATCGGATACGCCGCCGGGCCGGCCCCCTTGATCGCGGCCATGAGCCGCATTCAAAGCCACGCCACTTCACATCCCGCGTCCATCTCCCAGCGGGCCAGCGTCGAGGCCTTAGCCGGATCCCAAGCCGACGTCGCCCGGATGCGGGCCGAGTTCGAGCGCCGGCGCAACTACTCCCTGATGAAGCTCCGAACCATCCCCGGCGTCTCCTGTTTCGAGCCTCAGGGCGCTTTTTATCTTTTTCCGAACGTCCGGTCGTTTTACGATCTGGAATTCAACGGGACGCCCATCCGCAACTCCTACGGGATGGCGTATTATCTCCTGCGGGAAGCCCAAGTGGCGATCGTTCCCGGCGACGCGTTCGGAGCCGACGATCATATCCGGATTTCCTACGCCACGTCCCTGGAGAACCTGGAAAAGGGACTCAACCGGATCGCCGAGGCCTTGGCCCGGCTCAAGCCGGCCCGCAAAGCCAAGCGCGTCGCCTTGAACAACGTCGTCACCCGGGTGCGCGGGCCGGTTCCGGTCGATCCCCGCCTGCCGCTGAATCAACGGGACGGCCTGACGGCCGAGACGGAAGCCCGGCTGGCCGCCGATGTTCTCTTCGAATGGAACGCGGCCGTCGCCGGAGTCATTCTCCGCCTGAAGACCAACCTCCGCCACGTTTACGAGATGTGGGTGGAAAACTGGACGCCGGCCCCCGCGGAGGCCGGCATCGAGCCGCACGGCGTCTTGTACGCAGTCGACGGCTTGGCCGGCCGAGATCCCCGGGCCTTCTTCAACACCGAAACGAAGACCGGGGTCGTCGTCAACTGCGATTCCTATGCTCCCGTCCGAAGCCTGGCCCTGGGCCTGGCCGGCGACGTGGCCGGACGCCACTTCGGCTCCTGCCTGATCCGGGGAATGGCGGTCGACCGGGAGGGCGGCGGAGTGATTCTCGTCGGCCCGGCCGGAACAAAGAAAACGGATCTTTTCTTCAGCCTTCTCCGGGATCCCCGCTTCCGCTTCGTATCCGCCGACATGATTTCGGCCAGGCCGGCCGGCAAGGCGGTTCAGGCCGAGGCGATCGAGCGCAAGGCCTGGCTGCCGACGAACACGGTCGAGCTGTTCGGGCGCCTGGCCCGACTCTTCGACCGGAGCAAGTGCGAAAACGTCGTCATCCGGAAGGAAGACTGCCCCAATGCCGAATGCCTCCGGGCCGAGGATTGCCGGCTCGACCGGGGCGGGCCGTTCTGCTACAAGGCGGCCAAGGACGCCCGCGCCCTGCTGGATCCTTCCTGGCTCGGTCCGGGGGCGGCCGTCCGCCGGACGCAGCTCCGCTGGCTGTTTGTCCTCCGAAACGACTCGGTCTCGCCGGCGCTCGAGGAGTTGAATCCCGAGGATGCCCTCCGGATTCTTGAAAGGGGAGAAACGCCGGGGATCAAGAAATCGGCTGCGGCCGTCCCCAAGCCGTTTTTCAACGCGTCTTTTCTTGCCTCGACGGAGGAGCGGATCGAGATCGAAAAGGATCTCTTCCGCCGTCTCCTTCCGAATCTCCGAACATTTCTCTTCAACTCCGGGGCGGCCGGCGTGAACAAGATCAAGGAGACGATCGGCGGGTAAGACGGATTCCGGCCGGACGGACCGGGCCTCAAGAAGACGGATACATCCTCTCTTCGATTTCTCCGGCCAGGACATGCAAAAGGAAGAGGTGGATCTCCTGGATCCGCGGGGTTTCGGTCGAGGGAACGTCCAGGAGAAGGTCGGCCAGGGGGGCGCTCTTGCCGCCGCCCCGGCCCGTCAGGACGATCGTCAGCAAGCCCTGCTCCTTGGCCGTTTTCAAGGCGGTCAAAACATTGGGGGAGTTGCCGCTCGTCGTCAAGGCCAGGACGATGTCGCCCGGATCGCCGAGGGCCTCGATCTGGCGGCTGAACACGGCCTCGTAGGAGACGTCGTTCCCGATGCAGGTCAGGACCGAGGTGTCCGTCGAGAGCGTCACGGCCCGCAGGGCCGGCCGGGGCTTGAGGAATTTGTTGACGAGCTCGGCGACGAAATGCTGGGCCTCGGCCGCGCTTCCGCCGTTGCCGAAGGCGAGGATTTTCCGGCCTTTTTTCAAAGCACTGACGCAGGCCTCGATCGCTCCGGCGAACGTCTCCCCCCGGGCGACGAAAAATTCGTCGAGCATCCGGCTCCAATCTTGAGCGATGCGTTGATGGTCCATGACTCTCCTCCTTCTCAGGCCGGAAAAGACGACAGCCTTTCCCGGACGGCGCTCATCCAGGCTTCGAAGTCGCTCGATCCCGGCTCGGGATCGGCGACCGGCGGATGGAAAAAGACCCGGATCGAGCCCTTTCCCGGCACCAATCTCCCTTTCGGCATGATTTCAAACGTTCCCTCGATCGAAACCGGCGCGATTGGAACGCCCGCTTCTCGGGCCAAGAAAAATCCGCCCCGGCGGAGCGTCTGAAGACGGCCGTCCAGGCTCCGGGTTCCCTCGGGAAAGATCAGAAAGGAACATCCTTTCTCCTTTATGGCGGCCGCGGCCCGGCTGACGGCCGCCCGGCCGCCTTGGGTTCCGCTCCGGTCGACCGGGATGAATCCGATGATTTTCATCGCCAATCCGACGACGGGGATGCGGAAAAGAGACGTCTTCATGATGACCCTGACGGGTCCCCGAATCAACCGGAAAAGAAGCGGTCCGTCTAAAAGGCTGACGTGATTGGACATGTAGACGAACGGTCCGTCTTCCGATTCAGGAACCCGGCCGAAAACGTCGACCCGGAGGCCGAGGACGGCCCGGCTCGCTCCCATGGCCCACTTTCCGATGCGGACCAAGGTTTCTCGAAGACCGAGCCCGGCGGCGAAAAGAAGCCCGGGAATGAGACAAAGGATGATCCCGGCATAAAAAAGAAGAAGAACGGCCGTCCGGATAATCATCGGGCCGATTATACCCCAATCCGCGGGGCGAGAAAAAAAGAGAGCGGAGGAAAATCAGGTGCCGACGGCCCCGGCCCGAGGGCCGCGGATGAACGCGCCGTTGAAGTTGATCAGGTCCTTGTCGAAGTCGGCCGCCGCGCCGATGGAGTACAAGCCGCTGTCGGGCGTGGCCGGATTATAGGTCCAGGATTCGAGGGTCTTGTCGCGGCCGTAGGAAATGACCAAGAAATCATCCGCCCCGGGGGCGGAGATTCCGTATTGGGTGCAGTTATCCCCCGTGAAAATCATGAACGGCTGGCCCCACTGATCCATGTTCGGGAGGACCTTGAGATAAAACGGTGATAGCGCCGTGTTGACCGCGATGTCGATCGAGCCGTTGGCCGGGGGCGGAAACGTCTTGTCCGAGATGAAGCCGGCGATGGCCGTGGCGATCGCGCTGATGTCTTTCTGCGTTCCCCGGACCTTGGCTTTCTGAAGGGCGGTCATGGCATTGGGTATGAGAAGGGCGGCCAGGATGCCGATGATCGCGACAACGATCAGAAGTTCGATCAGGGTGAAACCTTTTCTTGCCTCGGCCATGATAATCTCCTCGTTCGTCCTTAAAACGGGATTCGACCCGGATTTTTCGTTTCATTTGATTCTTAGCAAAATCCGTGCCAGCGGCCGCCCGGGCGAAGGAAGGGAAAAAAGAGAGAG
>JAAZPG010000195.1 GCA_012797375.1 Acidobacteriota bacterium | reverse complement strand
TTTCCCCCAGCCGCCGGGCGATCGTCTCGAACCGGGCCCGGAGCTCCGGGTCTTTGTTTTGGGCGGCCAAGGCCCGGGCCCAGTACAAGGCCAGATAGAAGTGGCTGCCCCGGTTGTCGATCTGTCCGACCTTCCGGGCGGGGGATTTATTGTTTTCCAAGAATTTGGCGATGGCCTCGTCGAGGGTTTCGGCCAGGACCTTGGCTTTCTTGTTTTGGAATACGCCGGCCAGGTGCTCGAGCGAGGCGGCGAAGGCCGAGAATTCCCCGAGCGAGTCCCATCGCAGGTATCCTTCCTTCTGGAATTGCTGGACGTGCTTGGGGGCGGAGCCGCCGGCCCCCGTTTCGAACAATCCGCCTCCGCCCAGCAGCGGGACGATGGACAGCATCTTGGCGCTGGTCCCGATCTCGAGGATCGGGAAAAGGTCGGTGAGATAGTCCCGGAGGACGTTGCCCGTCACTGAAATGGTGTCGAGGCCCTTGCGGATCCGGTCCAGCGAATGGCGCATCGCCTCGACCGGGGGAAGAATCCGAATGTCCAAGCCGGACGTGTCTTGATCCTTCAGATAGCGCTCGACCTTGGCGATGAGCTGGGCGTCATGGGCCCGGTTGCGATCCAGCCAGAAGACGGCCGGGGCGCCGGTCGCCCGAGCCCGCTTGACCGCCAGCTTGACCCAGTCGCGGATCGGAATATCCTTGGCCCGGGACATCCTCCAGATGTCGCCGGCCTCGACCTCGTGTTCCAAGAGCGTCCGGCCGCAGGGCGTGACGACCCGGACGGTCCCGTCGAAGGGAATCTCGAAGGTCGTCGGGTGGGAGCCGTATTCCTCCGCTTTCTGGGCCATGAGGCCGACGTTGGGGACGCTTCCCATGGTCGCCGGATCGAACGCCCCGAATTGCTTGCAGTTTTCAATGATCTCCTTGTAGATCGTTGAGTAGCACCGGTCGGGGATCATGGCCATCGTCTCGCGGAGCTTTCCGTCGGCGCCCCACATCTGGCCCGATTCGCGGACGACCACCGGCATGGAGGCGTCGACGATGATATCGTTGGGAACGTGGAGGTTGGTGATGCCCCGGTCCGAATCGACCATGGCCAGAGCCGGCCGCTCGGCGTAGACGGCCTTGAGGTCGGCCTCGATTTCCGTCCGCTTCGCTTCCGGAAGGGCCTGGATTTTCGCGTACACATCGCCCAAGCCGTTGTTGACGTTCACCCCGAGCTCCTTGAGGACGGCGGCGTGCTTGTCCAGGGCCTTTTGATAAAAGACCGAGACGGCGTGGCCGAACATGATCGGGTCGGACACCTTCATCATCGTCGCCTTCAGGTGGAGCGACAGGAGGAGACCGCGGGCCTTGGCCTCCTCGATTTTATCGGCGTAGAATTTCCGAAGCGCCTTCCAGCTCATGAAGGTCGCCGAAAGGATTTCATCCGGGAGGGCGGTCAAGTCCTCCTTCAGGACCTTGACCGTCCCGTCCTTGCCCGTGAGTTCGATCCGGATCGGCCGTTCCTTTTGGTTGACCGCGGATTTTTCGTGGCCGTAGAAATCTCCGGCGGTCATGTGGACCACGCAGGCTTTGGAATCCGGCTTCCAGGGACCCAGCTTGTGGGGATGCGTCTTGGAGAAGTTTTTGACCGAAAGCGGCGCCCTCCGGTCGGAGTTGCCCTCGCGGAGGACGGGATTCACGGCGCTTCCCAGGACTTTGGCATAACGGGCCTGGATCACTCGTTCCGCTTCGTTTTGCGGGCGTTCGGGATAGTCCGGGAGG
>JAAZPG010000194.1 GCA_012797375.1 Acidobacteriota bacterium | reverse complement strand
CGGGCGATGGCCCTCGTTCACGAAAGCCTGTACCGTTCGGACCAGCTGACGCTGATCGACATGGACGAGTATTTCCGGAAACTGGTCTATCACCTTCTGGAAATCTACGACGTCCGGAAAGCTCCCGTAGCCGCGGACATCCGGGCCGAGAGGATCTCTCTGCCCCTGGAAACCGCGATCACCTACGGCCTGATCGTCAATGAGCTGGTTTCCAATGCTCTCAAGCACGCCTTTCCCTCCGAGCGGAAAGGCGTCGTCAAAATCACCTTGAGCCGCGTCGGACTGGACGCGGAGGAGGATTCCTCCCGGGAGAAGGGAATCGAGCTGACGGTCGTCGACAACGGTGTCGGGATCCCGGAGGCCGTCAAAAACGGATCGCCCGACTCCCTCGGCCTTCGCCTCGTCCAGAACCTGGCCTCTCAGCTGGACGGGAAAATCGATGTCCGGAACGAGGGAGGGACGGTGGTCCGGATTATTTTCCCTGAATAGGCCGGCTCAGAGATTTTTCGTGAAGACGCGGAACTTCTTATAAAGCACGCCGCCCATCTTTTCCATTTCCGCCCGGACCTTGACGTTGGACTCGAGCTCGTGATGGGTGTCGAGGCACTCAAAACCCGCTTCCCGGGCCGAGGCGATCATCCGCGTGCCCATGAAAACGTCCAACCCGAATCCCTGGCAGTCTTCCCGGATCCCTCCCAGAAGGAGGTCCAGCTGCTTGGTTTTCTTGGCCGCCCGGAGGATTTTGAACAAGCCGAAGGGGAACAGCCGGCCCCGGGCTTTTCGGATGCCCGCGGTCATGTCGGGGATGCCGACGATGAACGCCACGAAATCCGGCCCTTTCTTGACGGCTTTAACAAACCGCGGATCCAAGACGGGCAGATATTTTTTCGCCAGTTCGTCCATCTCCTTCTCGTCCAGGGGATGGTACCCGTAGATATTCGAATTGACATAGCAGTCGTTCATCAGAGAGAGGATCGGTCGGACGGACGGCTTGATCTCTTTCCGGGATCTGAATTCGACCATCTCATACTGGCCGCGGCGCTGGATCCGTTCAAAGATCTTTTTATAAAATTCGGGAAGAACCTCGGGAATCGCCAGCCGGTAGACATAATAATCGACGTCCTTTCCGTAGCCGTCCTCCTCGATCCACCGCGGCATCCATTCGTAATTGTAATAGGTCGCGATCGTGGCGTGGTTCTCAAAGCCCTCGATCATCCAGCCCTCGGGATCCTGGTCGGAAAAGCCGTAGGGGCCGATGATCCGGGCCATCCCCTTCTCCCGGGCCCATTCCTCAACCCGGCCGACAAGGGCTCGAAAGACATCCCGGTCCTCATACGTTTCCAGGTTGGCGAAGCGGGCGATGTTTTCCTTCCGGTGCTCGTTGAATCGGCGGTTGATGATGCCCATGATCCGGCCGACGGGCTTTCCGTCCTTCCAAGCCAGCAGGAGAATCGTGTCGCAGAACGCAAACGCCCGGTTTTTCTTCGGATTGAAGTACGTCCACTCATCCATATAGAGAGGGGGCGTCCACCCGGGCCGGCCGGCATGAATTTTTTCCGGGAGATGGATGAACGTCTTGAGATCTTTCTTCGTCTCGACGTTTCGGATGATTAGGCTCATCGTCTCCTCCTCTCGTCCGCGCTTCCGCCCTCATTCAACATTTTTCCCGAAAAAAAAGCAAACGGAATCTTACGAAAGCGTTTTCCTCCGGGGGCGAAGGCGCCGGCGGCGGGCCGGGCGGAAGTGTAAAACCCTGTGGAAAACCCCTGGACAAACCGTTGAAAATCCTTGACGAGCCCGGATCCGATGAGTATACTTTCCGGTCCACCCATGAGCCAAGAAACCATTACCCTACTCACGGTCCTCGTTCCTATCATCGGCTCGATGACGATCCCCCTGGCGGGCCTGATTTCCCGGGCCGCCCGGTCGGTTTGGGCCGCGGCGCTCGGCGCCGCGACCTCCGTCCTGGCGATGTCCCTGTTGCCCCGGGCCCTGGCCGGAGGAGAAGCGGTCGTCCGGAAGAATCTCGTTCTGGGGCTGGACTTCATCCTGTTGATCGACCCCTTGTCGATCTTCATGGCCTGCGTCTCTTCATTCGTCGGATTCCTGATCATCGTTTATTCGATCGGGTACGTCCGGGACGAGGAGAACCAGAACGAGTATTACCTCCTGGTCGTCCTGTTCATCGGCAGCATGATGGGGCTGGTGTTTTCGGGAAACCTGATCTTCCTCTACTTGTTCTGGGAGATCATCGCCATCTGCTGCTGGCGACTCATCGGCTTCTACCGCCTGAAGGAGCACGTGAAGAAAGCCGACAAGGCCTTCCTGATCACCTTCTTCGGCGCGGTGGTCATGCTGCTCGGGTTCATCTTGATCTACGGTCAAACCGGCAGCTTCGACCTCACGGTGATGAGGGGGCTGCCCGTTTCCGGAACCGCCGTTCTTCTGATCCTTTTCGGAATGTTCTCGAAATCGGCCACGGTTCCCCTGCACACCTGGCTTCCGGACGCCGGCGTCGCCCCGACGACGGTCACGGCTCTGCTGCACGCGGCCGTCCTCGTCAAAATCGGCGTCTACGCCTTCGCCCGGTTGTTCGTCTACGGCTTCCGGGTTCCGGAGGGCTGGGCTGACGCGCTCCCCTGGATCGCGGTCGTTTCCAGCCTGGTCGCGGCCGCCGCGGCGACCGTCGAAAACGATTTCAAGCGGATTCTGGCCTATTCAACGGTCAGCCAGATCGGCTACATCTTTCTCGGCTACGCCGTCCTGACGGACGCCGGGGTCACGGGATCGACGCTGTTCATCCTGATGCACGGCTTGGCCAAGGCGGGGCTGTTCCTCTGCGCCGGGATCGTCATCCACGCCACCCACAAGCGGGACATCCGCGAGATGGGCGGGCTGTTCAAATCGATGCCCCTGACGGCCCTCTCCTTCCTCTTCTGCGCCTTCTCGGTCATCGGCATCCCGCCCTTCGGCGGCTTCTTTTCTAAATTCCTGGTGATCATGGGGACGGTCAAGGCGGGCCGAGTCGGCGTCGCCGCCGTGGCCCTGTTCACCGCTGTTTTGACCATGTTTTACCTCCTGCGCGTTTTCAGCCAGGTCTTTCTGGGAGAAGCCAAAGCTCCGGCCCATGAAGGGACGCGGTCCATGGTCGCCGTCGTCTCGATCCTGGCCGTCCTCTCTCTGGTCGCGGGCCTGCTGATCGCCTATCCTTCGGTCCTGGCCGAAACGGCCACGGCTCATCTCATGGGGTGGCTCAAATGACGCCTACAACTCTTCTCTGGACCATTCTTCTGCCGGCCCTTACGGGCGTCGCCTTTTTCTTGATCCCCCGGACGGTCAAATACGTCCGCGAGGTTTTGGCGGTCGTTTCCGCCGGCGTTTCCCTCTATCTCGGATTCGCCCTTTTCGCCGTCAAGAATCTGGCCTGGAAAGCTCCGTGGTTGGGCTCCGGGATCCCGATGGAGCTCCGGCTCTACCAGTTCCCGGCCTTCATTCTCCTCGGCCTCTCGGGTTTTCT
>JAAZPG010000193.1 GCA_012797375.1 Acidobacteriota bacterium | reverse complement strand
GGATCCGCCCGGCCCCCCGGGGCCGGGCCTACCGGATTCAGAAACAGACGAGCCACGTGCACGTCTACCTTGAAGAAAGGACAGGGAGGTAACCCGTGGGACAGAAAACGCATCCGCACGGCTTCCGGCTCGGGGTCAACAAGCAGTGGAGCTCCCGCTGGTTCGCCAAAGGCCCCGAATACGCCCGTCTCATCCATGAAGACCTCCGGATGAAACAGGAGATCAAGAAAAAATACGCCCACGCCGGCATTTCCGAAGTGGCCGTCGAGCGGGTCGGCCCGAAGATCCGGGTCCTCATTTTCACCGCCCGGCCCGGGATCATCATCGGCCGGGGCGGCAAGGAAATCGAAAGCCTGAAGCATCACCTGGAGAGCATCGTCAAGCGCGAAGTCTACGTCGACATCCGCGAAGTCGAGAAGCCCGAGCTCGTCGCCCTGCTGGTCGCCGAGGGCATCGCCGTCCAGCTGGAAAAGCGCATCGCCTACCGCCGGGCCATGCGCAAGGCGGTCGAGATGGCCCTGAAGATGGGAGCCAAAGGGATCAAGGTGATGTGCGCCGGCCGCCTGGGCGGCGTCGAAATCGCCCGCTCGGAGTGGTACCTGCGCGGCCAGCTGCCGCTCCAAACGCTCAAGGCTGACATCGATTACGGCTTCACCGAGGCTTTCACCACCTACGGCCAGATCGGAATCAAGGTCTGGATTTACCGGGGCGATACGGAAAAAGCCAAGATGACGTCGCAGACGGCGGAGGTCGAGGAGATCTGACTATGTTGATGCCGAAGAAAGTCAAGTACCGGAAGCAAAGCCGCGGCCGGATGTCCGGGCTGGCCGACCGGGGGGCGACCCTCTCGTTCGGACAGTACGGGCTCCAGGCCTGCGAATGTTGCTGGCTCACCGCCCGCCAGCTCGAGGCCGGACGGATCACGATCACCCGGTTCATGAAGCGGCGCGGAAAGCTGTGGGTGCGCTCGTTCCCCTGGAAGCCGGTCACCAAAAAGCCGACCGAGGTCCGCATGGGCAAGGGCAAGGGCGACCCGGAATTCTGGGTAGACGTCATCAAGCCCGGACGGGTCGTCTACGAGGTGGAAGGTGTGCCCGAGGACGTGGCCCGCGAGGCGATGCGCCTGGCGGCTCAGAAGCTCCCGATGAAGACGCGATTCGTCTCCCGGGAAAACAGGGAACTCCGATGAAACTCAGCGAACTCCGAGAATTGTCCAAGGACGAGCTCCTGGTGAAAAAAGCCGAGCTCAAAGACCAGATCTTCAAGCTCCGCTTCCAGCACTCGCTGGGCCAGCTCGAATCGACGGCGAAGCTGCGGAACGTCCGCAGGGAGATCGCCCGGATCGAGACTCTGGCCGGCGAAAAGGACCGGAAGGCGAAGGCGGAATAGGAAACGGCCATGAATTCCAAAGAACAGACTCCCTCGCGGAAGACGACCAAGGTGGGGACGGTCATAGGGGCCAAGATGGCCAAGACCGTCTCCGTGCAGGTCGAGCGGCAGTACCGCCATCCGCTCTACAAAAAAATCGTCCGGACCCGGCGCATCTTCCTGGCTCATGACGAGCACGGGAAGTGCAAGGTCGGGGACGTGGTCCGCATTGTCGAGACGCGCCCCCTCAGCCGCCACAAGCGCTGGCGCGTCGTCGAAATCGTCGGGCTCGTTCCCCCGAGCGTCGAAACGGATCTCGGTGAGGCCCAGTCATGATCCAGCAATACACGGTTCTCAAGGTCGCGGACAACTCCGGGGCCCGCCGTCTCCGGACGATCACTCCGCTGGGCGGCGGCACCGGTCTCGTCTGCTCCATCGGCGACATCGTCTCCGCCTCCGTCCGGGCGGCCGACCCGGAAAGCAAGGTCGAGAAGGGCAAAGTGGTCCGGGCGGTCGTCGTTCGGGCCCGCAAGGAGATCCGCCGCAAGGACGGATCCTACATCCGCTTCGACGACAACGCCGCGGTCATCATCGACAAGCAGGGCGAACCCGTCGGGACCCGCGTCTTCGGGCCGGTCGGCCGCGAACTGCGCGAAAAGAAATTCATGAAAATCGTCTCGCTGGCCCCGGAGGTGATCTGATGAGCGTCCCGTTCATCCGGAAAAACGACCAGGTCATCGTCCGCCAGGGCAAGGATAAGGGAAAGACCGGCAAGGTCCTTTCCGTCGATCCGGACAAGGGCCGGGCCCTCGTCGAGGGCGTGGCCATGGCCAAGCATTTCATCCGGCCCGACCGGTCCAAGAACGTTCAGGGCGGAATCATGGAGAAGGAATCCCGGATTCCCCTGAGCCGCTTGATGCTTTTCTGCCCCGACTGCGCGGAAGGCGTCCGGATCCGGTCGAAAAAGCTCCAGGACGGCACGCGGACCCGCGTCTGCGTCAAGTGCGGGACGGTTTTGGAACCGGGAAAGTGAGGAATCCATGAGCCGTCTGCTGGAACGCTATAAAAAAGAGATCCTGGCCGAGCTGGAGAAGGAGCTGGACATCGCCAATCCCATGGCCGTTCCCCGGCTGGAAAAGATCGTCATCAACGTCGGGGTCGGCGAAGCCATCCAGAACGCCAAGGCCCTCGACGCGGCCAAGCTCGAGCTGACCCAGATCACGGGACAGGCCCCGGTGGTTTCCCGGGCCAAGAAGTCGATTTCGGCTTTCAAGCTCCGCAAGGGCCTGCCGATCGCCTGCTTCGTCACCCTCCGCCAGCGGCGGATGTACGAATTCTTCGACCGGCTGGTCAACATCGTCCTGCCGCGCGTCCGCGATTTCCGGGGCGTGTCGCCCAAGGCCTTCGACGGCCGGGGCAACTACACCCTCGGGCTGCGGGACCAGCTCGTCTTCCCCGAGATCGATTACACCAAGGTGGAACGGCCCCGGGGGATGAATATCACCATCGTCACGACGGCCCGGACCGACGCCGAGGCTCAGGCCTTGCTCAAGAAGCTGGGAATGCCCTTCCGCGAGACGGCTTAAGAGAAGAGAGGTTATTCATGTCTACCACGTCCGCTTACGCCAAATACCTTCGGACCCCCAAGTACGCCATCCGGACGCGGCGGCGCTGCAAGATCTGCGGCCGCTCCCGGGGCTATTACCGGAAGTTCGAGATGTGCCGCCTGTGTTTCCGGGACCTGGCCCACAAGGGCGAGATCCCGGGCATCGTCAAGGCCTCCTGGTGAGGGGCCGGAAAGGAAAAGTACGATGAGCGCCACGGATCCCATCGCCGATATGCTCACCCGGATGCGCAACGCCGCTCTCATGCGGAGACGGGAAGTGCAGATCCCCGCCTCCAAGCTGAGGACGGAGATCGCCCGGATCCTCAAGGAAGAAGGCTTCATCCGCAATTACAAGGTCATCAAGGACGGTCCCCAGGGAATCCTGGCCGTCACGCTGAAATACACCGAGGGCAACCAGAGCGTCCTGGCCGGCGCCCGGCGCATCTCCAAGCCCGGCTGCCGGGTCTACTGCACAAAGGACACGATCCCGAAGGTTTACAACGGGCTCGGCTTGGCCGTCATCAGCACCTCCAAGGGCATCCTGACGGGCGCCAAATGCGAGGAGCTTGGGCTGGGCGGAGAGGTGCTCTGCACCGTCTGGTGAGAGGCCCGAAAGAAAGGGACACGCCATGTCACGCATAGGCAAACGGTCGATCATCTTGCCCGCGGGCGTCAAGGCCGCGGTTTTCGCCGATCGGATCGAGATCGAGGGCAAGAAAGGCAAGCTCACGACTCCTCTCTACGAGGGGATCACGGCGAACCTGGAGGGGACGACCCTCTCCTTCGTCCGGTCCGACGACACCAAGCAGCGAAGGATGTTCCACGGGCTTTGCCGGGCCCTGGCTCAAAACGCCGTCATCGGCGTTTCAGCCGGGTTCCAGAAGCAGCTGGAAATCGTCGGCGTCGGGTACAAGGCCCGGGTCGACCGCAACCATCTCGAGCTGAGCGTGGGTTATTCCAAACCGAAGCTGTATCCGATCCCTCCCGACGTCGAGGTCGTGTGCGAGAAGCCGACTCTCATCAGCGTCCGGGGGATCGACCGGCAGCGGGTCGGCCAGGTCGCGGACGACATCCACCGGTTCCGCAAGCCCGATCCGTACAAGCTCAAGGGGGTGCGCTATGTCGGAGAGAAGCTCATTAAGAAAGAGCGGAAGGCAGGAGTGACCGGTGCATAAAGACAAGATCAAAATCAGAGCGGAACGGGACGAGCGCCTGCGCCGGAGAATCCGCCGCAAGATCCAGGGAACGGCCGACCGGCCCCGGGTGTTCGTCTTCAAGAGCAACCGGTACATCTATACGCAGGCGGTCAACGATGAGACCGGATCGGTCATCGCTTCCGCCAGCACCCTGGAGAAGGACCTCCGGGCCGCGCTCAAGAACACCAAGAACCTGGCCGGCTGCGAGAAGCTGGGCGAGGTTCTGGCCCAGCGGCTCAAGGCCCGCAATATCGACAAGGTCGTCTTCGACCGGGGCGTCTACCCCTACCACGGCCGGGTCAAGGCCGTCGCCGAAGCCATGCGGAAGGGCGGCTTGGCCTTTTAAGGCCGGCGCGAAGGAGAATCACAGGTGCAAACTGAATCGACACGCAAAGAAGGGAACCGGCCTCCCCGGCCCCGGCTGGACGATGGAACCGAGCTCAAGGACCAGGTCATCACCATCCGCCGGGTGACGAAGGTCGTCAAGGGCGGCAAGAACCTGAGCTTCGCGGCCCTGGTGGCCATCGGTGACGAGCGCGGCCAAATCGGCATCGGCAAGGGCAAGGCCCGCGAGGTTCCCTCGGCTATCGCCAAGGCCGTGGAGCACGCCAAGAAACACATGATCAGGATCCAGCTGGCCGACACGACCATCCCCCATATGATCCGGGGAGAGGCCGACGCCGGCGTCGTGATTCTCCGCCCCGCTTCCAAGGGAACGGGCGTGATCGCCGGCGGCGCCGTCCGGATCATCCTGGAGCTGGCCGGAGTCAAGGACATCCTGACCAAGTCTCTCCGCAGCCCGAATCCGATCAGCGTCGCCCACGCGACGATGGACGCCTTGATGAAGCTTAAGAATCCGGAACAGGTGGCCCGGGATCGGGGCAAGGGGAAAGGACCGGTCGAGAAATGAAAGCCGCCGCCTCTAAGAAAATCAAGATCACCCTGGTCCGCAGCTTGATCAGCCGCCCGGAAAGCCAGCGCAAGGTCGCCCGGGGGCTGGGGCTGGGCCGGCTGAAATCCTCGGTCGTCCGCGAGGACACGCCGTCCATCCGCGGCATGATCCGGAAAATCAACCATGTGGTGAAAGTGGAGGGCGTCGAATGAACCTCAGTCAACTCCAACCCGCCAAAGGGGCTCGGAAAAAAGACCGGCGGGTCGGGCGCGGGCCCGGCTCGGGCCGGGGCAAGACCTCGGGACGCGGCCATAAGGGCCAGTTGTCCGGAGCGGGCTACAAGGCCATGCGCGGATTCGAGGGCGGTCAGATGCCGCTCGTCCGCCGGATTCCGAAGCGGGGCTTCACCAATATTTTCCGCCATGAGCCGGCCGTCCTCAACCTCGACCGCCTGGCCAAGATCTCCGGAGCCGAGATAGGTCCGGCCGAAATGGCCGCCGCCGGGGCTCTGAAACCGGCATCCGCCCGGGTCAAAATCCTCGGCCGCGGCGGAATCGCCGAGGCCAAGACGATCCGGGCTCATTCCTTCTCGGCCGCGGCCGTGAAAAAAATCGAAGCGGCCGGGGGCAAGGCCGTCGTGATTGAGTAAGGCCATGCTGGAAAGCATCCGCAATATCTTCAGCATTCCGGACCTCCGGAAGAGGGTTTTCTTCACCCTGATCCTGCTGGCGATTTACCGGATCGGCGGGCAGATCCCGAACCCGGGCATCAGCGCCTCGGCCCTGGCCGAGTTCTGGAACGCCCAGAAGGGCACGATCCTGGGATTCGTCGACCTGTTCTCGGGCCAGTACATGTCGAAGATGACGATTTTCGCCCTGGGGATCATGCCCTACATCAGCTCCTCGATCATCCTTCAGCTGCTGACCGTCGTCTGGCCTTATCTCGAGAGGCTGTCCAAGGAAGGGGAGCTGGGGCGGAAGAAGATCACCCAGTACACCCGGTACGGCACGATTCTCATCTGCCTTGTCCAGTCCATCGGGATCGCCTACTTCCTCCAGACCCTGAAGACGAACACCGGCCAGCCGGTCGTCCCCAACCCGGGCCTCGGCTTTATCTTCCTGACGGTTCTGACCCTGACCACGGGAACGGTCTTCGTCATGTGGCTCGGCGAACAGATTTCCGAGCGGGGGATCGGCAACGGCATCTCGCTGATCATCTTTGCCGGCATTGTCGCCCGGTTTCCGGCCGGCCTGAACAGCATCATCAGCGGCCTGAAGAGCGGCGACTGGAATCCGATCAAGATCATCCTCCTCACCGCGATGATGGTCTCGGTCATCGCCTTTATCGTCTTTGTCGAGCGGGGCCAGCGCCGCATCCCGGTGTCCTATGCCAAGCGGGTCGTCGGCCGGAAGGTCTTCGGGGGACAAAGCACTCACCTGCCGCTCCGGGTCAACACCGGTGGCGTCATCCCGATCATCTTCGCCGCCTCGATCATCACCATCCCGGCGACGATCGCCGCCTTGATCAAAACCCCGGCCTTCCAGACGTTCGCCCGGTGGTTCAACGTCGGCATGCCGCTTTATAACCTCCTGTATGTCGCGGCGATCATCTTCTTCACCTATTTCTACGTTTCGATCATCTTCAACCCGAATGACGTGGCCGAGAACCTCCGCAAGTACGGCGGATTCATCCCGGGCATTCGTCCGGGGAAGAACACGTCGGATTACATCGACGAGATCCTCTCCCGGATCACGCTCGTCGGAGCGGTCTACCTGGCCCTCTTGGCCATCCTGCCGGAGTTCCTGACGACCGGGTTCAAGATCCAGTACCTGCCGTTCGTCGGCCGTTTCCTGGAGCGGAGCCTGCCGAGCTGGATCATGAACGGCTTGGGCGTCAACTTCTATTTCGGCGGGACATCCATTCTGATCGTGGTCGGCGTGGCCATGGACACCCTGCAGCAGATCGAGGCTCAGCTCGTGATGCGTCATTACGACGGATTCATGCGCCGCGGCCGGATCCGGGGGAGAAGGGGATGAGAGTGATTCTCCTCGGCGCGCCGGGAAGCGGGAAAGGAACCCTGGGGGAGAGAATCTCCCGGGCGACTGGATTTCCCCGCATCTCGACCGGCGACCTTCTCCGGAAGGCCGTCCGGGAGGGAACCCCGGTGGGCCGCAAGGCCGAGGCAGTCATGAAGGCCGGCGGGCTCGTGGATGACGCGACCGTCACCGGGCTTGTCCGCGACCGGATCGCCGCCCCGGACTGTCTGGGGGGATATATTCTGGACGGTTTCCCCCGGACCGTCGCCCAGGCGGAGGCGGTCGAGGCGATCGATCCGGCCCGGCCGGAAGTCGTCCTCGACCTGCTCGTGAGCGAGGACGTCATCGTAGCCCGGCTGGACGGGCGGCGGATTTGCGAAGCATGCGGAGACGTGTATCATATCGTCAATAAGCCTCCGAAACCCCCGAGCGTCTGCGACGCCTGCGGCGGAGATCTCGTCCAGCGGCCCGACGACGCGGCCGCGACCGTCCGGGAGCGTCTGCGCGTCTACCGCGAGGCGACGGCCCCGCTTCAGGCCCGGTACCGGGCCAAGGGGACGTACCGGCCGGTGGACGGCGACGGCTTTCCCGAGGACGTGTATTCCCGGGCGGCCGGCGTCCTGGCCGGGGAGGGATGCCGGCTGTGATCGTCCACAAGACCGAAGCCGAGATCGACCGGATGCGGGAGAGCTCCCGGATCACGGGGCTGATCCTGGCCGAACTCGAGACCCTGATCGCCCCCGGCGTGCGGACCCAGGATCTGGACGCCCACGCCGACCGGAGGTCCCGGGAGTTGGGAGCCCGCCCCGCCTTCAAGGGATATCGGGGCTTTCCCGGCGCCCTTTGCGTCTCGATCAACGAGGAGATCATCCACGGATTCCCCTCGTCCCGGCGACTCCGGGAGGGGGACATCGTCAGCCTGGATTTCGGCGTTTTTTACGACGGATACTACGGCGATGCCGCCCGGACGTTTCCCGTCGGGCGGGTGGAGCCGGAGGCCCTGCGTCTGATCCGGATCGCCGAGGAGTCGTTTGAGAGCGGTCTTTTGCGCTTCGTCGAGGGCAACCATCTCTCGGATGTCTCCCACGCGATCCAGTCGGCCGTCGAGGCGGCCGGCTTCTCGGTGATCCGTTCGTTTGTCGGCCACGGCATCGGCCAGGAGCTCCACGAGGATCCACAGCTCCCGAACTTCGGCTTTCCCGGCCGGGGTCCCCGGATCCGCAAGGGCCTCGTCCTGGCCGTCGAGCCGATGATCGCCGCCGGCCGCTGGGAAGTGGACATCCTGGGCGACGGCTGGACGGCCGTCACCCGGGACCGCAGCCTGGCGGCCCATTTCGAAGAGACCGTCGCCCTGACCGACCGGGGCGCCGAGGTCCTGAGCCGAGTCGGAACGAAGGCCGTGGAGCCGGCCCGGAAGGAGTTGCCGTATGCCTAAAGAAGACGTCTTCGAAGCCGAAGGCGTGGTTCGCGAAACGCTTCCCAACGCGATGTTCCGCGTGGAGCTGCAGAACAAGCACATCATTTTAGCCCATATTTCGGGCAAGATGAGAAAACATTTCATCCGGATCCTGCCCGGGGACCGGGTCCTGGTCGAGATTTCGCCCTACGACCTGACCAAGGGACGGATCACGTACCGATTTAAATAAAGGGGAGACGACATGAAAGTCCGAGCCTCCGTCAAGAAAATCTGCCGCAACTGCAAGGTCATCCGGCGCAAGGGATTGGTCCGGATCATCTGCACGAATCCCCGGCATAAACAACGTCAAGGATAAGGACGGCACCCATGGCACGCATTGCAGGCATCACGCTTCCTCCGGATAAGCGGATCGAAATCGGGCTGACCTACATCTTCGGGATCGGCCGGTCCAAGTCGAGCCAGATCCTCCAGGAAGCCAAGATCGACAAGAACAAGAAGGTCAAGGCCCTGAGCGAGGAGGAAGTCAACAAGATCCGCCAGATCATCGAAAAGAGGGAGAAGATCGAGGGCGACCTCCGCAAGGACATCAGCCTTTCGATCAAGCGCCTGATCGATATCGGGTGCTACCGGGGCCAGCGGCATAAAAGGAAACTCCCGGTCCGCGGCCAGCGGACGAAAACGAACGCCCGGACCCGGAAGGGGCCTCGCGGCCACACGATCAAGAAATTGAAGCCGGCCGCCAAATCATAAGGAAGGAAGCAGCGCATGGCCACGAAAGCGAAGACACGGACCAAGAAAAAAGTCCGCAAGGACATCGGCTACGGAACGGCCCACATCCAGTCCACGTTCAACAACACGATCATCACGATCTCCGATCACGCGGGCAACGCGGTGTGTTGGACGAGCTCCGGGACGGTGGGCTTCAAGGGCGCCCGGAAAGGAACGCCGTTCGCGGCCCAGCTCGCCGGCAAGGAAGCCGCGACGAAAGCCCGGGAATTCGGCGTCCGTTACCTGGACGTCCGGGTCAGCGGCCCGGGGGCCGGCCGCGAGTCGGCCATCCGGTCCCTGCAAAGCGGCGGGGGGGAAATCCGTTCGATCAAGGACGTCACCCCGATTCCCCATAACGGCTGCCGCGTCCGCCGCCGCCGCAGAGTCTAAGGAGAGTCCTCATGTCCCGATATCGCGAACCCTTGTGCCGGCTTTGCCGGGTCGAAAAAACCAAGCTCTTTCTCAAGGGGCACAAGTGCCTGACCGATAAGTGCCCGGTCGAGCGCCGGGCCTACGCCCCCGGCCAGCACGGCCGAAGCCGCCGGCGCATCCTCGGCTACGGCCTCCAGCTCCGCGAGAAGCAGAAGATGAAACGGTTCTACGGGATGTCCGAAAAGCAGTTCCGCCTGTTCTTCGAGCGGGCCGAACGGACCAAGGGCATCACCGGCGAGATCCTCCTCCAGATGCTCGAGCGGCGCTTGGACAACCTTCTGTACATCGCCGGCTACGCCCATTCCCGGGCTCACGCCCGCCAGCTGGTGACCCACGGGCACGTCCTAGTCAACAGCGGCCGGGTCGCCATTCCCTCGTTCATGGTCAAGGCCAACGATGAAATCGGCTTCCGGCCCCAATCGGTGAAATCCGAGGACCTGAAGGCCGTGGCCGAAGCGTACGCCGGCAAGACCGTCCCCGGCTGGATCCAGGTCAACCGGGAAAACCTCACCGCCCGCGTCATGGCCCTGCCGACGCGCGCCGACGTGACCCTCCCGGTCGAGGAGCACATGGTCGTCGAGCTCTACTCGAAGTAGGGCCCGGCTCGATAACGGTTTCCGGAAGGAGGACCCATGACCGAATTTGGTTTTCAGCGGCCGAAGCTATTGGAATGCGATTATGAGACCTTGACGTCGACGTACGGCCGGTTCACGGCCCAGCCGTTCGAGCGCGGGTACGGGACGACCGTGGGCAACGCCTTGCGGCGGATTCTGCTGTCCTCGATCAAGGGCGCGGCCATCACCGCCGTCCGGATCCAGGGCGTGCTCCATGAATTTTCGACCATCCCCGGGGTGGTTGAGGACGTCACCGACATCATCCTCAATTTGAAATCCATCCCCCTGAAGCTGAAGGGGGAAGGGCCGAGCGTCCTGACCCTCCGCAAGGAAGGGCCGGTCACGGCCACGTCGGCCGACCTGACCGGCGACGGCGACGTCGAGGTCCTCGACAAGACCGTCGCCATCGCCTCGCTCGACAAGGACGGCCTGTTGGACGCCGAGCTCATCGTTGAGAACAACCGGGGGTTCATCACCGCCGACCAGAATTTCGACGAGACGCGGAGCATCGACACCATCCCCCTCGACTCGTCCCATTCGCCCGTCCTCAAGGTCAACTACCGGGTCGAACCGGCCCGCGTGGGCAAGCGGATCGATTACGAGAAGCTGACCCTGGAAATCTGGACGACGGGCGCGGTCGCGCCGGTCGAAGCTCTGGCCCAGGCGGCCAAGATCATGCGGGATCACCTGATCATCTTCCTCAATGTCGTCGACGAGCGGGCCGACAGCGAGCCCGTGACGGCCAAGCGGGAGATCCCCTACGCCGGCCAGACCGAGCTCCTGGCCAAGCCCATCGAGCATCTCGAGCTTTCCGTCCGGTCCAATAACTGTCTCCGCTCGGCGGGCATCGAAAAGATTTACGAGCTCGTGATGAAGAGCGAGGAGGAGCTGCTGAAGACGAAGAACTTCGGCCGCAAATCCTTGGGGGAGATCAAGGAGACCCTGGTCACCCTCGGGCTCGGCTTGAACCTCGACCTGAATCCCAAGCTGCTGGAACGGATCAAGGGCGAGACGAAGGACAAAGCGAAGGAGACGGAGGAATGAGGCATCGTTTGAGCGGAAGAAAGCTGGGCCGGACCACGGCCCATCGGGAGATGCTCCTGCGGAATCTGGCCACCTCGCTGATCGAGAAGGAACGCGTCCGGACGACGGTCGCCAAGGCCAAGGAGCTCCGGCCCTTCGTCGAGAAGCTGATCACCATGGGCAAGACCGGCACGCTGGCCGCCCGGCGCCGGGCGCTGGCCGTCCTGATGAAGGAAGACGCCGTGACCCGCCTGTTTGAGACGGTCGCCCCGCGGTTTTCCGAGCGGGCCGGGGGCTACACCCGGATCGTCAAGCTCAGCCCGCGCAAGGGCGACGGGGCGGAGATGGCCGTGATCGAGCTGGTCGGCTCGGAATTCAAGGCCAAGGAAAAGAAGAAAAAGGACAAGGAGAAGGGCAAGAAGCCGGCCAAGGCGTAGGCCCGGGCAAGCCATTCGCGCCCGCCCCGCCGCAAAGCGGGGCGGGCTTTTTTTTTGCCGCTGGAAGAACGCGGCCGCATCATCCAAGATCCGGAATCCGGTCTGCTTGCCCATGATCACGCTCCTGGACACCGCGGGAAAAATCCATATGATAATGGGTTTGAAATCGTCGCTCCCGCGAGGCCGGATTGTCCATTCAAAGATCGAATCGACAAAACAATCGACGCCCGCCGCTTAGCTCCATGACTTGCGCGATTCGTAAGATCTCGAGATCATCCCCGGCCGAAGAGGAGCCTGAGCCGTTCTCGTCCCCGACGTCGAGCTGAGGAGGGAGGCGTCCATGCGATCGTCGAAAACGGGATTAAGGATCTGACATGGCCGACCGGATCGATCTCGGAATCCATCCGCGGACTCCCTACCGCGTGTCCGCCGTCTTAGCGGCCGCGGCCGTCATCGCCTCGTCGGCGTCGTTTTATTTCTGGGGTGTCTTCCGCCGGGACGCGCCCTTCATCATTGGGAACATGAGGGGGACGGCCCTGTCCATGCTGGTCCTCGCGGGGCCCGTTCTCATCGTCTCGATGATCCTGACGGCCCGCGGCTCGCTGCGCGCCCGCTTTGTCTGGCTGGGATCCCTCGCCTACATCGCCTACAATGCCCTGCTGTTCTGCTTCATGGTGCATTTTAACTCGTTTTTCCTTCTTTTCGCCGCCTTGCTCGGCCTGTCCTTTTGGGCGCTGCTGACTCTCCTGGCGAGCTTCGATCTCGCCGCGGTCCAGGCGGCCGGTTCAGGCGTCCCCGGGCGGACGATCGCGGTCTATATGATGATTTGCCTGATCGTCTTCGGCTTCGTTTGGCTCCAGGACATCGTTCCGGCGATGATCCACAACACCATGCCGGAGAGTTTCGAGGGCGCCGGGCTTGCCCAGAATGCGATCTACGTATTGGACTTCGCTTTCACCTTCCCGATGCTGGCGGTCGGCGCCGCTTGGCTCTGGCGCCGGCGCGCGT
>JAAZPG010000192.1 GCA_012797375.1 Acidobacteriota bacterium | reverse complement strand
TGACGATCTCTTGATCGTCGGCATGCCGTTTTCGGCATTCCGCAATGAAAGGGAGGGCCCCTTTTCTTTTTAGCCATGTCCCTCCTTTCCTCGTCCGCGGACCGGTCCTCCCGCCCATGCGGGAGGTCGACAAGGCGGCAGGAATCTACGACCCAACAGGATTTCCAACAGACGACGACGTTCTCGGCGACACGTCACTCGGCCTCGTCCCGGTGCCTGACGACACCTCTCCGGTCACGTTCAAGTCCTTCCCCATCATGGGAAGATCGATGTCCCGGCCGGAGCCGCGATGTCAGGCAAGGAGGAATTTCCGTCGGCCCGTATCGACGGGACCGGCGGCCGGCCGGATTCCGGCCGGCGGAAGAATGTCCTATAATGGGTCCTTGAATTTTCCCCGGGCGAGCCTCCCCAAGGTCCGTCCGGCTGGAGGTGAATCGTGTCTTTCATGAAAAACAAGATCGTCTTTGTGACCGGGGCCAGCTCCGGCGTCGGCCGGGCCTGCGCCCGGGCGTTCGCCCGCGAGGGCGCGTCCCTTCTCTTGGCCGCCCGCCGGGCCGCCCGCCTGAAGGAGCTGGCGGAATCCCTGGCGGCCGAATTCGGAGCCGCCGTCCTCCCCTTCGCCCTCGACGTCCGCGACCAAGCCGCCGTGGCCCGGGCCGTGGGGGGTCTTCCGGAAAATTGGAAGGCCGTCGATGTCCTGGTCAACAACGCCGGCCTGAGCCGCGGCCTGGACAAGTTCCAAGACGGTCTTCTTTCGGATTGGGAGGAGATGATCGACACCAACGTCAAGGGCTTGCTCTATGTCAGCCGGGCGGTCCTGCCCGGCATGGTGACCCGCGGGCGCGGCCATGTCATCAACATCGGCTCGATCGCCGGCCACGAGATCTATCCCGCCGGCAACGTTTATTGCGCCTCCAAGTTCGCGGTCAAGGCCCTGAGCCGGGGTCTGCGCCTGGATCTTTGCGGAACGAACCTCCGGGTCAGCACCGTCGACCCTGGAATGGTCGAAACCGAGTTCAGTGAAGTCCGGTTTCACGGGGACAAGACCCGGGCGGCGAACGTCTACCGGGGATTCACGCCCCTCACCGCCGAGGATGTGGCCGAGGCCGTTCTTTTCTGCGCCACCCGGCCGGCCCATGTCAATATCAGCGAAGTCATCGTGATGCCCACCGCCCAAGCATCGACCATGTTGGTTCATCGACGGGAGTCGTGAACCAACATGGTCGCCCTCCCTTTTCTATTTCATGATCTTGATCAGCCGGCCTTTTTCGACCTTGTCCTCGAGAGCCAGGGCGTTAAGGAAGGCGATTGTCGGCCACTTGTCGGACGGCACGCCTTGTCCGGCCAGGAATTCCTTCAGGGTTTGAGCCGTCCCCGCCCGGCGGACGGCGAGCTTTTTCGGCTGGACGGCCAACCGCTTGGGATCGGAGAGGTTGGCGAAGCTCCGGACCGTCCGGTCGAACGTGTTCCGGAAAGAAGGATAATCAGCCTTGGCCGCCATGCTCGTGAACGTGTAGATCATGCCGTTCTTGGCGATGCAGTCGAAATCGACGGCCGTGACGGGAGGCGCCTGTCCCTCGCCGGCTTCCTCGCTGACCAGATAGGTTCCGCGGGCGGCGCGCAGACCGTTGATCATCCGGTTCGTTCGGGAGACTTCCTGGATTCGGACGTTTTCGAGGGCTTCAATCCGCCGGCCGAGGTAGAGGTCCGGCGAGAGGTCCGTTTCCTCGGCCGTGAGGATCATGCCCGCCTTTTCGTCCTTGCTGGCGACGACGACCTGGCGGGGCGTGTTTTGGACGTTCCAGCCGGCCGGGATGGAGAAAACGAATCTCATTTCGGGATGGTAGAAGGCGTCAGCCTCGACGTATCCCTGGCGCGGATCTTCGCCATAGATCAGCCCGTCCATCTTGGCCAGCAGTTCGTTGCGGAGAATGTTCCGTTCCGCGTCCTGCGGCTCGAGCATCTTTTCGGCTTCCTCGATCCGCTTTTCCGTCAAGGGGTGGGTCGAGAGGAAATTCGGCAGCTTCATCCCGCCGCCGGCCTTCTCTTCCAGCTTCTGGATGGACCGGAAGAAGGGGATCATCTGGGCCGGGGAATATCCAGCGCCGCGGGAATAGAGGACTCCCAGGCTGTCGGCCTGGTATTCGTCGTCGCGGCTGAATTTCAGGAAGAGCACCTGCAGGCCGACCATCAGAAAGGGCGCGACCTTGGCCACGTCCCGGCTGAGAAGGCTGCCGACGACTAATCCGCCGGTCAGCAGGAGCTGTTTGCTGTATTCCCGGACGGAATGCCGGGCGTTGACGTGACCGAGCTCATGGCCGACGACGGTCGCCAGCTCGGCCTCGGAATTCATCATGGCCAAAAGGCCGCGGGTTACGTAAATATAACCGCCCGGAGCGGCGAAGGCGTTCTCGACCGGCGTGTCGAGGACGGCGAAATGGTACTCCAGCGCGCGGCGATGGGTGTAGGGAACCATCCGCCGGGCGACTGTGTTCAAATAGGCGGAGAGCGCGGCGTCTTGATAGAGCCCGTACTCCTTCCGGATGCTCTCGTCGGTGGCTTTGCCCATCTCGATTTCCTTGGCTTCCGAGACGAGCATGAGCTCCTGCTTCCCGGTGACGGGATTCACGGCGCAGGAGAGGGCCCCGGACACGGCGGCGAGGACGATGACGGCGGCGATGCGGCGGGGAGGGAATCTCATTCCAGCCTCCTATTCCGATCTCTGAGCGAAATCTACTCGAAACGGAAGGCGAATTCAACCCGTCGTTCCGCCTGGGACGCGCTGTCGCGGAAGGGGCTCGCCCCGGGACGTTCTTTAATTTTCGCCTCCAAGGTGATATATTACCGGCCAGATGTGCTGCGAAGCCGCTGTCTTGCCTCCTCGGCCGGGATCCCTCCCGGCGGACGTTCTTGACGGCGGATCTGTTTCTTTCAGGAGAATCATTCATGTTTAAAGGGCATCCCAAGGGCTTGTTCGTGGCCTTTTTCGCCAACATGGGCGAGCGGTTCGGCTTTTACACGATGGTCGCGATTTTCGTCCTGTTCATGCAGGCCAAATACGGGATGACCGCGGCCACGGCCGGCTTCGTCTACAGCATGTTCATGGTCTGCGTCTATTTCTTCCCGCTGCTCGGCGGGCTGCTCGCGGACAAGGTCCTCGGCTACGGCCGGACCGTCAGCTTGGGCTTGATCGTCATGTTTCTCGGATACGCCCTGCTGGCGCTTCCCACGCGGATGAACACGGGGCTTTCCCTCATCGTCGCGGCCATGGCCGTCATCGCCGTCGGAACCGGGCTTTTCAAGGGCAATCTCCAGGCCCTGGTCGGAAGCCTCTACGACGATCCGAAATACGACGCCCTGCGCGACCGGGCTTTCACGATCTTCTACATGGGGATCAATATCGGGGCGATGTTCGCCCCGAGCGCCTCGGAAATCATAAGCAATTGGGTCCTTAAGGGGGCCGGATTGACATATGACGCCCGCATCCCCGCTCTGGCCAACGGCTTTTTGAAAGGAACGCTGACCGAGGCCGGCGCCTATCTTGATATCGCCCGGACCCAGGACGCCGGCGCCACCCTGGAAACGCTGGGGACGTTCTCCGAGCGCTACATCAACGCCTTGAGCAAATCCTACCATTTCGGATTCGGGGTGGCTTGCTTGAGCCTGATCGTGTCCATGCTCGTCTTCTGGGCGTTCCGGAAATATTACAAGCACGCCGATTTCACCGAAAAACAAAAGGCCAAGTCCGAGGCCCTCAAGTCCCAGGTCGTCGAGCTCACGCCCGCCCAGACCAAGGAACGGCTCGTGGCCCTGGGGCTTGTTTTCTTCGTCGTCATCTTCTTTTGGATGGCGTTCCAGCAGAGCGGCCTGACGATGACGTTCTTCGCCCGGGATTACACCCAGCTGAACGTCGGGGCCCTGTCCTACATCTGGTTCGACATGATCGGCCTGCTGGGGATTTTCCTGGCCCTCGGAGGCCTGATCTTTCTGTTCCGGAAAGGCTCGGGAAAGACAGCCCGTCTGGCCGGCGGGGCGGCCTTCCTCGTGTTCGGCGCCCTGGCCGCCTGGCGGTACGCCGGTTATTCCGCCGTCAACGAGTTCCAGCCCCAGCGCTTCCAGCATTTCAACCCGTTTTTCATCGTTTTCATGACGCCGGTCGTCGTTGGATTCTTCAGTTGGCTGAACAAGCGGAACAAAGAACCCTCGGCCCCCCGTAAAATCGGCTTTGGGATGCTGATCACGGCCGTCTCCTTCGCCGTTCTCGTCATCGGATCGCTCGGTCTGCCCAGCCCCAAACGGCTCGGCGGCCTCGTCGCCCCGGCCGAATCCCAAGTTTCCGTCTACTGGCTCATCTCGACGTATTTCATCATCACGATCGCCGAGCTGTTCCTCAGCCCGATCGGCATTTCCTATGTCTCCAAGGTCGCTCCGCCCAAGTATAAGGGCTTGGCCCAGGGCGCCTGGTTCGCGGCCACGGCCGCCGGATTGTATCTCATGGGCTTGGTCGGCGGCTTGTGGATGCGGGTTCCCCTCTGGGCGCTCTGGCTGATTTTAGTCGCCGCCTGCCTCCTTTCGGCGACGTTCATGTTCTCCGTCATGAAAAAACTCGAACGGGCCTCGGGGCAATAAGCGCGATCAGAGGGAGACACGATACCCATTTCCCCCTTTTTCAACGTCGTCCTTATCGCGCCGGAGATTCCGCAGAACACGGGCAATATCGCCCGGACCTGCGCGGCCGCCGGAGCGCGCCTCCACCTGGTCCGGCCGCTGGGATTCATCCTCAGCGACCGCCGGCTCCGGCGGGCCGGCGCGGATTACTGGAGCGGCCTCGACCTTGCCGTTCACGAGAGCCTGGAGGCGTTCTTCCGGGAGACGCCCCCCGAACGGTGCCTCTTTTTCTCGCAGAAGGCCCCACGGCTATTTTCGGAAATGCCGGTCGAGGAAAGCGTCTTTCTGGTCTTCGGCCGGGAATCGACCGGCCTCCCGGAGGAGATCCTGGCCGCTTGCCGGGAGCGAAGCTTCCGCGTCCCCATGCGCCCGGGCGCCCGGTCCCTGAACGTGTCCAACGCCGCGGCGGTCGTCCTGTATGAAGCTCTCCGGCGGCGCGGATACCCCGGCTTGATATGACATCGTTCTCAAGAATGAGGTGACTCATGAACATCGTCCGCGTGCCCCGGCTGGTCAAGCCGGGGGATTTGAATCATCACGGCTCGCTCTATGCCGGCCGGGCGGCGGAATGGTTCGTTGAAGCCTGTTATCTCTGCGCCGCCCAGGCCCCGGATTTGCCGGGAACGATGGTCTGCCTG
>JAAZPG010000191.1 GCA_012797375.1 Acidobacteriota bacterium | reverse complement strand
TCGTCCTCCGCCGGGGCCAGGCGGCCGCCGACGGAGCGGCCGTCGCCCGCGCCTTGATGAAAAAATTGAAAATCCGGCCGGCCGACCTGGTCTCCGGCGCGTACCTGGATCTTTTGGAAAAAGCGTCCGGGCCGGCCGTCAGTCCTTCTGCCAAGACGGCTTGTGATCGTAAACCCAGCGGTAATACTCCGTCCGCTTGAGGCCGGAAGCCGCTTCTTCATCCAGGATGACGATCGCCCGGGGATGCATCTGAAGAATCGAGGCCGGAACCATGGCCGAGACCGGGCCTTCCACGGCCTGGGCGATCGCGGCCGCTTTCTTCCGACCGAACGCCAGGAGGAGACAGGTCCGGGCGTCCATGATGGTGCCCAAGCCCATGGTGATGACGTGGTGGGGAACGTTGTCCTCCCCGCCGAAGGCGGCGGCGTTGTCCTTGCGCGTCCGGTCGGTCAAGGTTTTGATCCGCGTCCGGGAGGACAACGACGAGGACGGCTCGTTGAAGCCGAGGTGGCCGTCGGAGCCGATGCCCAGCAGCTGGAGGTCGATGCCGCCGGCCGCCCGGAGGCGTTCCTCGTATTCCCGGCAGGTCCGGGGAATGTCCTCGGACATTCCGTCGGGGAGGAAAACCCGGGCCGGATCGATGTTGATTTTGGAAAACAGGCTCGTCCGCATGCAGGCGTGAAAGGACGCCGGGTGGGAGGGCTCCAGGCCGAGGTATTCATCGAGGTTGAACGTCGTCACCCGGCTGAAGTCGAGGCCTTCCGTCCGGTGAAGCTCCGACAGCCGGTCGTACGTTTCGAGCGGCGTTTGGCCGGTCGCCAGTCCGAGGACGGCGTCCGGCTTCGTCCGGACCAAGGCGGCGATTTTCCGGGCGGCTAAACGGGAGGCGGCGTGGCTGTCGGGTTTGATGATGACTTCCATGAAGATTCTCTCTTTCCGATTATAACCGGTTTACCGGGAGAAGCGAAGCCGCGGTCCGGCGGTCCGTCCGCACTCTTTATCGATCCGCGGACCGAGCTTCGGCCCGGACTTCGCGGAGGAGATTCCAGGCCGCGTGATCGAGGAGCAACGTGTCGGTGGAGACGCACAGCAGGGTGAATCCTTCGGCGGCCGCCGCCCGGGCCGCGGCGGCGTCGGGACTGAAGATTCCGGAGGGGAGGCCTCGGCCGGCGCAGGCCTCGCGGATCCGGGCAATCGCCCCGCGGACGAGGGGGGCGTCCGTTCGGCCCGGGACGCCCAGGCTGGCCGAGAGGTCGAACGGCCCGACGAAGACGGCGTCGAGCCCCTCGACCGAGAGGATGTCGGAGATGTTTTCGGCCGCCTCGATATGCTCGGCTTGGGCGACAAGGACGATTTTATCGTTGGCTTCGTTCAGGGCTTGGGCGACCCGCGCTCCGTAGCCCTGGGCCCGGCCGAGGCCGATGCTCCGGCTTCCCTGGGGAGCGTAGCGGGCGGCCTTGACGGCCGCCCGGGCCTCGGCCGCTTGGTTGAGGTGGGGGAAAATCAATCCGTCGGCCCCCGTGTCGAGCGCCTTGGCGATCCAGGCCGGGTCGTTGACCGCGACGCGGACGAGGCAGGCGGAGCGGCCGGAGACGGCCTGGACCATCCGCTGGACGTCGGGAAAACCCAGCAGCCCGTGTTCCATGTCGAGAAAGAGCCAGTCGAAACCGGCCGAAGCGCAGGTCTCGGCGATTTCTGGAGAGGGAAGCGAGAGGAGGATTCCGGTCAAGAGATCCCCTTTTTTCAAACGGTTTTTAAAGGCCGGAGCGGGCGGAATGGTCATGGCGCGCCTCCTTG
>JAAZPG010000190.1 GCA_012797375.1 Acidobacteriota bacterium | reverse complement strand
CCCCCCTCAATCTGGACCCGGAAAAGCCGGCCCTGCCCATTTCCCACCCGTTCTATTACTCGGTGTATCTGTCGAAGCTCCTGGGCTCCTACATCACCCTGGGGGAGGCCAACGACACCTGGGCCCTCAACGAGGGCGCCCTGGACGAAAACCAATTCCTCGAGCTGACTTACGCCAACCACAAGGAATGGGAGGGGATGCTCTTCAACGCCCTCCGCAAGATGAAGCGGGGGATGATCGCCATCGTCTTCGAGACGACGGATTCCATCAGCCACATGTTCTGGCGCTATCTCGATCCCGGCCACCCGGCCTTGAAAAAAGGGCCGGCGGCCCTGGGGCCCGAGGTCATCGAGGACCTGTTCGTCCGCATGGACGACCTGGTCGGCCGGGTCCGGGCCAAGATGGGCCCGCGGGAAGCCTTGTTCATCATGTCCGACCACGGCTTCAAGCCGTTCCGCCGGGGCGTCAATTTAAACACCTGGCTTCACGAGAACGGCTACCTCGCCCTGGCCGAGGGAGCCGACGAGGGCGGCGAATGGTTCAAGGGCGTCGATTGGAGCCGGACGAAGGCTTACGCCCTGGGCCTCGGCGGCGTCTATGTCAATCAAAAGGGTCGGGAAGCCAAGGGGATCGTCCCCCCGGCTGAAGCCCGGGCGCTCCGAAAGGAGCTCCAAGCCAAGCTCCAGGGCCTCCGCGACGGGGAGACGGGGAGCGTGAGCATCAACCGGATGTACGACAAGGATGAGATTTATTCCGGCCCCTACAAGGACAACGGGCCGGACTTGATCGTCGGCTATAACACGGGCTACCGGGCCTCCTGGGAAGGCGTCACCGGGAAAGTCACCGGCCGGGTTTTCGAAGACAATCCCAAGTGCTGGAGCGGCGATCACTGCATCGACCCGGCCGTCGTCCCCGGGGTTCTTTTCTCGAGCCTCAAGCTGGCCGATCGCGAACCGTCCATCATGGACATCGCCCCCACCGTTCTTGAGCTCTTCGGCCAGGAACGACCCGCCCACATGGACGGCCGGTCCCTTCTCCCGAAGGGCGGGCCGGCGGCCGTTTCCCCGGCCGTCCGGACCGCGGCCGCCCCGAATAAAAAGGACAAGAAAAAATGAACCGGAGGAGCTTCCTCAAGGCCGGCGCCGGAGCGGCCGCCATGGCCGCCCTAGGAACGCGCCGCGAACTCGTTCAGAAGGTTCTCGGCAAGACGGCGACGCGGGGAAAGGTCCTCGTTCTCGGCTTCGACGGCCTGGATCCGCGCCTGACTCAAACCTGGATGAGCGAGGGCAAGCTCCCGACGTTTCGAGCCCTGGCCGCCCGGGGCGGCTTCAGCCGTCTCGGCACGTCCACCCCCCCGCAAAGCCCCGTCGCCTGGTCGAACTTCATCACCGGGATGAACCCGGGCGGTCACGGCATCTTCGATTTCATGCACCGCGACCCCAAGACCTATTATCCCGTGTTTTCGGCCTCGGCGACGGATGAAGCCGTTAAAACCGTCCGGCTCGGCAAGTACGTCCTGCCGGTCAAGGGCGGGAAGGTCCGCAACCTGCGCAAGGGCCGGGATTTCTGGCAGATTCTCGAGGATCACGACATCCCGGCGACCATTTTCAAAATCCCCTCCAACTACCCGCCCGTCCCGACCAAGCAGAGAACGCTGGCCGGCATGGGCACGCCCGATTTGGTCGGCTCCTACGGGATCTTCAATTACTATACGACCGAGCCCTTGGAACTGAATCAGGACGTCGGCGGGGGCCGGATCCACATGGCCTACGTGATCGGCAACCGGGTGGACGCCAAGCTTCCCGGTCCGGTCAATACCTTCCTCGAAGACCGGCCCGAAGCCGAAATCGACTTCCGGGTCTACCTCGATCCCTCGGAGCCCGTGGCCAAGATCGCCCTTCCCGACCAAGAACTCATCCTGAAGGAAAAGGAATGGAGCCGCTGGGCTCGAGTCCGCTTTCCCTTGATGCCGACCCAGAACGTCACCGGCCTCGTCCGTTTCTATCTCAAGGAGATCCGGCCGGCGTTCAAGCTCTACGTCAGCCCGGTCAACCTCGACCCGGCCGACCCGGCCCTGCCCATATCCACTCCGGAATCATACGCGGCCGAGCTGGAAAAAAGATTCGGCCCGTTCTACACGAAAGGCCTCCCAGCCGACACAAGCGCCCTGGACAACGACGTTCTCGACGAGGGTGAATTCCTGGCCCAGGACGACCAGGTCCTGGAGGAAAGCCGGGCGATGCTGGAATACGAGCTGAAGCGGTTCGACTCCGGCCTGCTGTTCTATTACATCTCCAGCACCGACCAGCGCCAGCATATGTTCTGGCGCCTCCTGGACGAGAAGCATCCGATGTACGATCCGGCCCTGGCGGCCGTGTACGGCGGGACCATCGAACGCATCTACCGCGAGACGGACGACATTCTGGCCCAGGCCCTGGCCGCGATCGACAAGGACACGACCGTGATCGTCCTGTCCGATCACGGTTTCAATCCCTTCTACCGCTGCTTCAATCTCAACGCCTGGCTCAAGGCCGAGGGCTACCACGTCTTCGCCAACCCGTTCAAGAAAGAGGAGCGGGGCCTCGGCTTCCCCTCGACCGACTGGTCGAGGACCCGGGCCTACGGCCTGGGTCTCAACAGCCTCTATCTCAATCAGCGCGGCCGGGAAGCGGAGGGGATCGTCGCCCCGGGGGCAGAGGCGGAGGCCCTGGCCCGCGAGATCGCGGCGAAGCTGGAGGCTTACCGCGACCCCCAGACCGGCGAGCAAGTCATTCTCCGCGCGGCCGTCGCCCGGGACGTCTATTCCGGGCCGTGCGTCGCCGACGCGCCCGACATCATCCTCGGGTTCAGCCGCGGCTACCGCATATCCAACAGCTCCCCCCTCGGCCAGGTCAACCGGGAAATCATGGAGACCAACAACGAGAAGTGGAGCGGCGACCACATGACCGCGGCCGAAGTCACCCCGGGAATCGTCCTGACCGACCGGTCCATCCGGGCGGAAGCTCCGGCTCTTTATGATTTGACGGCGACCATCCTCCAGTCGTTCGGGATCGAGCGTCCCGCGGATATGGTCGGAAAACCGATTTTTTAGGAGAACCCGATGGCCACGGAAAAAGTGAAGATCGACGCGGATCTCATGGACAAGGTCCGCAAACTCGCCAAGATGTCCGGCTACGCCTCGCCCGAGGAGTTCGTCCAGCACTGCCTGGAGCGGGAGATCGCGGCCCTCGAGGAGTCCGATTCCGAGGACGAGGTCAAGAAGAAGCTCAAAGGTCTCGGATACATCGGCTGATGGGCGTCTTGAACGTGATCCTCGAGGCCGTCTTCGACGTCCTCTTCGCTCCATTCCGCTCGCTCGGCCCTTGGCCGGGGATGATTTTCATCTCCCTGGCCACCGGGATCCTGATGCTTCTCATTTTCAAGAAGACGTCCAATCAGGAAGGGATCAAGCGGGCCAAGAACCAGATCAAGGCCCGGCTCCTGGAAATCCGCTTGTTCAAGAACGACACGAGCGGGGCCTTCCGGGCCCAGGGGGCGATGCTGGGGGCCAATTTCCGCTATATGGGCCACGCCCTCCGGCCGATGCTGGTCATGTTCATCCCGGTCCTGTTCGTCCTGGCCCAGCTCAACCTCCGTTACGGCGCCGCCGCGCTCCAGCCGGGCGATCAAGCCCTCGTCAAGGT
Organism: Acidobacteriota bacterium; assembly: GCA_012797375.1. Classification (GTDB taxonomy): domain Bacteria; phylum Acidobacteriota; class Aminicenantia; order Aminicenantales; family UBA4085; genus JAAZPG01. Next base: position 2,152 of record JAAZPG010000190.1, on the reverse strand, counting down.
GATCTTGGCGGAGGGCGTGAGCGCCGACGAATCGGCCGCCTCTCTTCAAGCGCCGGCCGGCCTCGTCATCGAGACACCGCCGCTCCGCATCGAGGAGGAAGGCGAGGTGGACTGGCGGATCCGGGCCGGCTCCCCGGGCCTGCACCGCCTGACGCTCACCGTCGGCGGCGAAACGGTGGAAAAGCTGGTCGCCGTGGGAGAGGAGATGCCGGCCAAGGTCTCCCCTCTCCGCTCCCGAAAGTTTTTCGACCTGGTCCTCTACCCCGGCGAAAAGCCGCTTCCCAAGGGCTCCCCCGTTTCCAAGATCAAAATCGACTTCGCCTCGCGGAACCTGCCCCTGTTCGGGGGATCCGTCAACTGGCTGATCGCCTTTTTCGTCCTCTCGCTCGTCTTCGGCTTCGGCCTCAAGGGCGTCTTCAAAGTCGAGATTTGAGTCAGAGGCCGGAGCGGACGACAGGCCGCTCCCGCGTATCAAGATTCATCGTGACCCGCATCTCGAGGGGGCGCCCTTCGGCGTCGCGGATCCGGAAATCCAGGGCCAAGTCCTGCACCGTCCGAACGCGAGCCGAACCCGGTTCGCCGGTTTTCTTCTTTTGAAGCAGATCCTTGAGCAGCCCGCCGACGAGGCCGATCGCGTCGATGATCGAGAACGAGCTGTTGAGGCCGGGATTTGCCCACGGATCATTGCGCTTGATGTTCCAGTCGGGCTTCAGATACATGGGATTGTTGGAAGGCTTCAATCCCAAGGTCAGCGGCTGGGCCGTCTCCTGCTTCCGGCTGGAAAGCAAAAGATCGCCGCCGACATACAGGGAAAGGCGGTATTCCCGGGCTTTGGGCGGTTGGGCCGGAGGCGGGGGCGGGTCGGGCGTGCCCAGAGCCCGGGCCAGCCAACCGGCTTTCGGAGGCTCCGGCGGCTTGGGTTTCAAGCCTTCCGGCCAGGAGACAGCCACGTCCAGGATGATCTTCTTCCGTAAAATCAGGGAACCCGATTTCACCTCGAGGACGTACGTCCGCCGCCGGGTTTCGCGGAAGAGGGCGTTGGCGTCCAGGCCGAGGACGTTGAATCCCGGCTGAAAGGCGCCCGCCCGGAGAACGTCCTCCCCCTCAAAGAACTTGAAAAACACCGGCGCGGCGATATCCACGGCCAGCGGCAGCGTCCCCTCGGGGATGATGGCCTCGTCCCCCGTTCCGGCCACGAGGGCGATTTCCCGGATTCTCGGGTACCGAATCCGCCAGCGGTCAAGGTAGGATTCCACGGCCGCCTGGCCGTCGAAATCAAGAAAAATGAATCCCGTCTCGTCGGACCGGCCGCTTTCGAAAAATTCCGCGATCCAGCGCGTTTCGGAGCTGGCGTCGCCGGTTTTAAACGCGCAGAAAGCCAGGATTCCGGAGGCTTCGGATTTTTCAGACTCGGGCATCCCGGGATAAGCGTCTTCGATCATCGCCGCCAGGGCCCGGAAATCGCCCCGCCCGGAGATGGTCCGGGCGGCCGCGTCCCGCCACTGGGCGGAGGCGGCGGCGACAACGGCCGCGGCCAGAATCAGGGCGAAGGCGGTTTTCTTAAAGCCCATATTGAAACACCAGCTGGATTTCGAGGCTCGAACCAGGGAACCCGTCGGGCAAGGCCGGCCAAGGGCCGCTTTGCTCGATCGCCCGAAGGGCCGAGGCATCGAGCAGGCTGAGGCCCGACGAAGCCGCGACCTCGACGGCGTTGAGCAAGCCGTCTTTCATCACCAGGACCGTGACCGTCACCCGGCCGATCCATTCGGCCGTCCAGGCTTCCCCGCCCAAGGTCCAATTTTTCTGGACGGCGTTGAGAACGCCGCCGGCCCAGCCGGAAAGATCAAACGTCTTCACATTCTCGGGGACGAAGGCGGCCACGACGCCGGCCGGAGGGGGCTTCAGGGTGTTGGTTCCCCCGGCGATGCCCGGGCCGCCCGATCCGGTGACGGCCGCCTCGGCCGAGCCGGGGGAAGGATGAAGGTAGCGGGAAAAGGAACCCCTGGACTTGGCCGCCTCCCGCAGGGGCTGAAGCCAGGCGTCCTCCGGCTCCCGGGCGTACTTGGAGAGATTGAGCATCGCATCGGCCGGGTAGACAAGGGAAAAGCCGGACGTCAAGCCCGCCTCCCCTCCCCGGCCCGCCCCGCCACTT
>JAAZPG010000189.1 GCA_012797375.1 Acidobacteriota bacterium | reverse complement strand
GGGAACAAGCTCAAGGACATGCTTGACGAGCTGAAAAACAGAATCGAGCTCCCCGGCGGGGGCGCTTTCGATCCCCTGGCCTGGGTCGACAGCCTGGACGTCACCAAGGTCGGGGCGTTCCTCCTGAATTCGCTGGGGACGTTCGTCTCGTTCGTCTCGACGATCTTTTTGGTCCTGATTTTTCTGATTTTCATGCTGGCCGGCCGCGGCAAGCTGAACGACAAGATCCGCCGCTTCTCCCCGCATCCCCGCCGCTCCGACCAGATCATCGAGATCGTCGGCAACATCGACCGCCAGGTCCAGAAATACCTCGTCATCAAGACGGCCATCAGCGTCGCGTCCGGGGTGATCTCCCTTGTCGTCTTCCTGGCGTTCGGCCTCCGTTACGCCATCCTCTGGGCTTTCATCACCTTCGTCCTGAACTACATCCCCAACATCGGCTCCTTCATCTCCAAGATCCTGCCGTTCGGCTTCGCCATCCTTCAGTTCGGCCGCGTCTGGCCGGCCGTCTGGATGCTGGCCATCCTGGTGGTGACCGATGCGATCACGGGGTCGTTCATCGAACCCCGGGTCATGGGGAAAGGCCTCGGCTTGAGCCCCCTGGCCATCCTGATCTCTCTCTTTTTCTGGGGCTGGCTGTGGGGGATTCCGGGAATGATCCTGGCCGTGCCGATCATGGTCGTGATGAAGATCATCGCCTCGAACTTCGAATCGCTGCGGTGGTTCGAGGCCCTGCTGAGTAAATAGCCGGGCTTAGGACTTGAAGAGGAACGTCTCCGGCGTCAGGGATTTGATCCGCTTGCCGAAAAAGCTTTTAAGGACGTTTTCGGCCGCTTTCTGCTCGGCCACCTTGCGGGAAGGCCCCTTGGCCCGGCCCAGGACGGTTTTGTTGACGATGACCTCGACGACGAATTCCTTCCGGTGGTCGGGGCCGGCGGCGGTCACCATCTTGTACTGGGGCGCGGGGAGATCCTCCTTCTGGAGGAATTCCTGAAGAGCGGACTTGTAATTATTGATTTCGTGCCCCTGCTTCTTGACCTTGGCGTACGATCCCTCGAGAAGACGTTCATAGACCGTCCGGGCGGCGTCGAAGCCGCCGTCGATGTAGATGGCCCCGATCAGGGCTTCGAACGATCCGGCCAGGATCGTGCTTTTCTTCCGTCCGCCGCTCTTCTCCTCGCCCTTCCCGAGGTGGATCACCTCGTCCAGCTTGATTTGCCGGGCGTAATCGGCCAGGGCGACCGTGCTGGAGGCGGAGGACTTGAACTTGGACAGGTCTCCCTCGTTGGCCTCGGGATACATCGCGTAGAAGAAATCGGCCGCGATCAGGCCGACGACCGAATCGCCCAGGAACTCGAGGCGTTCGTTGTCCAGGGGATGGTCCTGCGTCTCGTATGCGTGGGAGCTGTGAGTCAGAGCCATCTGGAAGAGAGACTGGTCCTTGAAGCGGTAGTTCAGCCGCTTTTCCAAGGCGTGATCGCGGTTTTGGGTTTTCTTGAAGAATTTTTTCAGCATGGCATTTCCGAAAAGACGGTCCGCCCGCCGACGATGGTCATCACCGGGGCGCCGCGGAGCGTCCAGCCGTCAAACGGCGTGTTGCGGCCGAGCGAGGCGAACCGGGCCGCGTCGACCGTGACGGTTCGCTCGAGATCCAGGATCGTCACGTCCGCGGCCGCTCCCGGGGCGAGGCGTCCCTTGTCCGGCCACCGGAGGATTTCGGCCGGGCGGAGCGATCCCATCGCCGCGAACCGGAGAAGCGAAATCACCCCCCGGCCGACCAGCCGGTCTAAAAGGAGCGGGATCGCCGTTTCCAGCCCGACGATGCCGAAGGGGGCGTCCCGCAGCCCGGCCGCTTTCTCGGCGACGGCGTGCGGGGCGTGATCGGTGGCGAAAACATCAATGATTCCATCCCGGACGGCCGCGGCCAGGGCGGCCGCGTCGGCCGCGCTCCGCAGCGGCGGATTCATCTTGAAATTCGGCCCGCCGGCCTCCACGTCGTCCTCCGTTAGAAGGAGGTGATGGGGCGTGACCTCGGCCGTGACCGGAAGGCCTCGCCGCTTGGCTTCTCCGACGAGTTCGACCGATCCCTTGGTGCTGAGATGGGCGAGGTGAACGCGCCCGCCCGTCCGTCCGGCCAAGGCGATGTCCCGGGCGACGATCACGTCCTCGGCCGCGGCCGGAATGCCGGGCAGGTTCAGCCGCCGGGCGACCGGCCCGTCGTTGACCACTCCGTTTCCGAAGAGAGCCCGGTCCTCGCAGTGGTCGATGACCAGAGCGCCCCGAGCCCGGGCCGCTTCCAGCACCCGGCGCATGAGATCCTCGTCCTGGATGCACCGGCCGTCGTCGGAGAAGGCCGCCGCTCCGGCCTCGAGGAGGGCGTCGAAGTCGACAGGCTCCACGCCCTTCTGGCCGCGGGTCAGGGCGGCGATGGGAAAGACGCGGACGTCGGCTTGGGCCGACGCTTCGCGGATCCAAGCGGTCACCTCGGGGGAATCATTGACCGGGGAGGTGTTGGGCATGGCGCAGACGGCCGTGAATCCGCCGCGGGCGGCGGCCCGGGCGCCCGTGATGATCGTCTCCTTGTAGGCCTGGCCCGGCTCCCGAAGATGGACGTGCATGTCGATGAAACCGGGGGCGACGACCAGCCCGGAAGCGTCGATCACCTCGGCGCCGGGGGCTTCGATCCGTCCGCCGGCCGAGACGATTTTCCCGCCGTCCAAAAGAAGATCGCCGACGGCGTCGGTTCCGGAGTGAGGGTCGATCAGCCGTCCGTCCCGGATCAGGCGCTTGGCGTTGCTCGTGATAACCTCCGAGGTCGAGACCCTCAGCGCTTGCGGCGAAGGGCGACGGGTTCGGTGATCAAGACATCGTCCCGCTCGTCGATTTCCTTCATGTCGACCCGGACGACCTCGCGCCGGGAGGTGGGCAGGACTTTTCCGACGTAATCGGCCCGGATGGGCAGCTCCCGGTGGCCGCGGTCGATCAGGACGAGAAGCTGGATGCTCTTGGGACGGCCGAGATCGAAGAGGGCTTCCATGGCCGCCCGAATCGTCCGGCCGGTGAACAGGACGTCATCGACCAGGATGACGTCTTTCTTGTCGACGGCGAGGCGGATCTTCGATTTTCCGGCCGCCGGCCCGGCGGGGGACGCGGCTCCGTCGTCCCGGAAGCGGGCGATGTCGATGACTCCGACGGGGATCTCCGTTTTTTCCAAATCCTTGATGACCTTGGCGATCCGCTTGGCGATGACGATGCCGCGGGTGGGGATGCCGGCGATCACCAGGTTTTTCAGGTCGCGGTTGCGCTCGAGGATTTCAGTGGCCATGCGGCTGATGACGCGCTTGATTTTCACCGCGTCCATTACGCTGGCCTTCACTTTTTTGGTCATTACAATCTCCTGACGCCGCCTGTTATACCATAAGAAAATTCAAAGGCCAAACCGTCCGAAAATCCTCCGGGCGGAGGCGATGTCGGCCCGGATGGCTTCGGCCAGGGCCCGGGAGCTTCGGAAAACCCGCTCGTCCCGCAGGCGGACGACGAACGAAAGGCGGACGTAGGCTCCATAGAGGAGGGGGGAGGCGTCCAGGACGTGCGTTTCCACGGACGGCTCCGCAGCCCCGAAGGTCGGCCGCCGGCCGACGTTGGTCACGGAATTCCAGGTTTTCCCCTTGCGGACCAGGCGGGTGGCGAAGACGCCCGGGGGGAGGATTTCATTGGGCGAGGCGAGATTGGCCGTGGGGAAGCCGAGCGTCCGGCCGCGGCCGGATCCGGAGACGACGTCTCCCTCGATCTCGTAGGGGCGGCCGAGAAGGCGGGCGGCTTCCTCCACGTTTCCGGACAGCAGGGCCGTCCGGATCCGGCTGCTGCTGACCGGAGCGCCCTCCTCGAGAAGGGGAGGGACGGCGATCGTCCGAAAGCCGAGGCGGCGGCCGGCGTCTTCGAGAAAAGCGGCGTCGCCCCGCCGCTTGGTCCCGAACCGGAAATCGGCCCCGACGACGACCAGGCGGGCCTTCAGGGCGGAGGATAAGACGCCGGAGGCGAAGGAATCGGCGCTCATCCGGGCGAAGGACTTGGTGAAGGGAACGACGACCACGGATTCGACCCCGAGCTTGCAGAGAGCCCGGAGCCGCTGGTCGAGCGTCTGGATCATCAACAGGCGGTCGGGACTGAAGATCTTCTCGGGATGGGGGGCGAAGGTCAGGAGGACGACGGGAAGGCCGGCGGCTTCGGCTTCCCGGGAAAGGCGGCGGATGATCCGCCGGTGGCCCCGGTGGAGGCCGTCGAAATTGCCGACGGCCACGGCCAAGCCCCCCCGGGGAGGAGTGACGGCGTCCAGCGACCGGAAGATGCGCACCGGCTCAGAGCTTGACGGTCTCGGTTTTCTCGAGATACTGCATCTTGAGCTCGGAGAGGACGAATTCAAGGAATTTTTCCTCCTCGGGCTCGAGCCGTCCCTTGGTCCGGTCGGCCAGGAGGTCGAGCAGGTCGATCAGCCGGCGGGCCTGGGGGAGGTCGATGTCGGGGGCGTTCTTGGCCGGGTCATTGAGGAGGCCGAGCTTGATCTTGGCCGGGATATAGAGCAAGGCGACGATCGAGCTGAAATCGAGCGGCGGGAGGAAGGTTTTCCCTTTGCCGGAGCCGCCGGCGCCGTGATCTTTTTTTTCGGACATGGGATTCTGCTCCTGCAAAGCACGGAAGATGAATATGATAGACGGGGGAGCCGTAAAATTCAAGCGGAGCCGCCGGTTTCCATTCCCCTTGCCCTTTTTCCCAGCCGGCGGGCTGCGGGAGTCTCCTCGCGCGCTTGTGGAGGAAGAGGGGGGATTCCGGAGAGGGAGATCGCTTCTTGACGCTTCGGCGGCGCTCCATTAGACTCCTCGGGATGGTCAAGAAAACCGGACCGGGCGCCGCCGGGCCCGCCCGCGGCTTTGACGCGGCCTCCGTTTGTCGCGGGGAGGAGAGGAGCCGATGAAAAAAAAGGCCTTGAAGATAACGGGATTTGCGGCCCTGGCCGGATGGATGTTCGCTTCCGCGGCGACGGGAGCGCTTCATGACGAAGCTTCCTGGGCCCGGGTTCTTCTCCGGGAGAGGGAGGCCAAGGACGCCGATTTCAAGACCTCGGCGACGTCGCCCATGTCCGGCCGGGAGCGCCTGACGATCCCGGCGGCCGACAAGCGCTACGTCGTCGTCCGCGGCGGAGCGGTGACCGTTGCGACTGAATCCTCGCCCGACGCGGCTTTCGCCCTGGTTTTCCGCGAGGGCGGGTGGTTCTGGGAAGAAGCGGCGGCCGGGGTCGAAGGCCGGGCGGAAGAGACCGGCGCCGCCCTGAAGCCGGGGATCGTTTCCCCGGGATGCCTCTTCCGCGTCGGACGGCTGTCGTTGGGCGCTTATCCCGGCCCCGATTCCCTGGCCCTGATTGTCTTCGACCCCGATCGGCCGGAGCAGGCCGCCTTCGAGCATCTTCTCTATTATCCGCCGGATCCGCGGTACGCGGTGTCGGCCCGCTTGGAGAGATTCCCGGGTCCGCCCCAAGTGAAAGTGACGACCACCCGGCGCCTCGAAAAGGCGTTTTACCGCTACGGCCGCGTCCGTTTCCGGCTGGACGGAAAGGATTTGACGCTGACCGTCCTGAAGTTTGCTCTGGAGGGCCCGGGCTCCGACGAGTTGTTCATCCCCTTCAAGGACGCCACCAACGGCGGGGAGACTTATGAGGTCGGGCGATTTCTCGACGTAAAGGAGCCGGCCGGCGACGCGCTGATCCTGGATTTCAACCGCTGTTACAACCCGCTCTGCAACTACTCGCCCGCGTACAACTGCCCGATGCCTCCGCTGGAGAACATCCTGAAGGTCGGCATCCCGGCCGGGGAAAAAACGTATCCCCATGAATGAATTCCGAACCTGGTTCTCCATTTCCTTTTTATCCACGGCGGGATCTTCGAAGCCATCGAGCCGTGGGCGGTGATGCGTCCCTCGCGGCTCCGGCAGGCACGACGGCGCCTGTGAACCCGCCGGCCGCCCCCCTCCCGCGAAATCCGGTCGGCGAAGAATCGCCCCGGGCCGGGAGAGCCGGACCGGCGAATAGGGAAATGGTCAAGCCGTTTCGGACGGAGGGAGAGAAAAGAACATGATCGAGGCCCGGCAAGCCGGCAAGAAATTCCAAGAGCTCGTCGACATCCTGGCCCGCCTGCGCGGACCGGACGGCTGTCCCTGGGACCGGCGGCAGGACATCGCCTCGATCCGGGATTATTTCCTGGAGGAAGTCTACGAGGCGGTCGACGCCGTCGATCGGAACGATCCCCGGGCCGCGGCCGAGGAGCTGGGCGACGTCCTGATGGAGGTCGTCTTTCTGGCCCGGCTTTTCGAGGAGCGGGGCGCCTTCACGGCCGCCGACGCCCTGGCCG
>JAAZPG010000188.1 GCA_012797375.1 Acidobacteriota bacterium | reverse complement strand
TGCTCAAGGCCGACGACCTGGTCCTGGTCAAGGGATCCCGGGGCGTACGGATGGAACGGATCATCGAGCGGCTGACCGCCCTCATGAAGGAGAACTGACGTGCTGTACGCCCTTTTTAAAACCCTCCAGGCGTCGGTTCCGGATTTCAACCTGTTCCGCTACATCACCGTCCGGACCGCTCTGGCCGGGATCACGGCGATGGTCCTGGTCCTGTTCCTCGGCCCCGCCTTCATCCGCGGGCTCCGGCGCTTCCAGGTCGGCCAATTCGTCCGCTCGGACGGACCGGCTTCCCACCTGAGCAAGCAGGGCACGCCGACGATGGGCGGCCTCCTGATCATCACGGCCACGATCGTCCCCGTCCTTCTCTGGGGCAACCTGGCCAACACGTACGTCCTGTTGACAATGGGGACGATGATCGCCTTCGGCGGGATCGGGTTCCTCGACGACTACATGAAGGTCCGGAAAAAGCAGTCCCGCGGCCTCTTCGCCCGGAGCAAGCTGCTGTTCCAGATCCTCCTGGCGGCCGTTTTCGCCCTGTTCGTCATGCTCCTGAGCGCCAACGGGGATTTCAACCTCCATCTTTTCTTCCCCATTCTCAAGAGATGGGCGCCCTATCTCGGCTGGCTCTACGCCCCCTGGATCGTTTTCATCGTCGTGTCCTCGACCAACGCCGTCAACCTGGCCGACGGATTGGACGGCCTGGCCATCGGCCTGACCCTGATCGGGGCCGCGGCCCTGACCGCCCTGACGTATATCGCCGGCCACGCCGCGTTTTCCAATTACCTGTACATCGCCCGCGTCCCCCTGGCCGCGGAGCTCACCGTCTTCGGCGGCGCGCTCGTCGGGGCCTGCCTCGGCTTCCTCTGGTTCAACAGCCATCCGGCCCAGGTGTACATGGGCGATGTGGGCGCCCTTTCCCTGGGAGCGACGCTGGCCGCCGTCGCCATCCTCATCAAGCAGGAATTCTTGATCTTCGCCGTGGGGGGCGTTTTCATCCTCGAAGCCGTCTCGGTCCTTCTGCAAGTGTCCTACTTCAAAGCGACCAAGGGGAAACGCCTCTTCAAGATGGCCCCCCTTCATCATCACTTCGAGCTTTTAGGCTGGCCGGAGGAGAAGGTCGTCGTCCGGTTCTGGATCCTCGGCCTCATCTTCGCTTTCTTCAGCCTGGCCACGTTGAAATTGAGATGACCATGAATTTGGATGGACGGAACGTGCTGGTGGTCGGCCTGGCCCGGACGGGCGAGGCGACGGCCGCGTTCCTTCTCCGCCGCGGAGCCCGGGTGACCGTCACGGAGAGCAAGTCCCGGGCGGAGCTCGGTTCCAAGGCCGAGACCTGGGTCCGGCGCGGAGTGACGCTCGAAGCCGGCGGCCACACGCCGGCCGCCTTTCTCGAGGCCGATTTGATCATCCCCAGCCCGGGCGTGCCCCGGCTTCCCGAGATCGCGGCCGCCCGGGACCGCGGAATCCCCGTCTGGTCGGAGATCGAGCTGGCGTCCCGTTTTCTGAAAGGCTCGATCGTCGGCCTCACCGGGACGAACGGAAAATCGACGACGACGACCCTCCTTCACCGCATCCTGAAGGACGCCGGCCGCCCGGCCTTCCTGGCCGGCAACATCGGCACGCCCCTGATCTCCTTCGTCGACCGGAGCCGCGACGATCATCTCTACGTCACCGAAATCTCGAGCTTCCAGCTGGAATACATCCACGCCTTCCGGGCGCGGCTGGCCCTGGTTTTGAATCTGTCCGGCAATCATCTGGATTGGCACGGAACGATGGACGATTACGCCGCGGCCAAGGCCAAGCTCGTCCTCGGCCAGAAAGCCGGGGACGCGGCCGTCCTCAACCGCGAGGACGCCCGGGTCTGGGCCTGGAAGGAGGCGGCGGTCTCCGACGTCTTCGCCTTCAGCGGCAAGCGGCCGGTCCGCCGGGGCGCGTTCGTCCGCGACGGCTGGGTGGTCGTCCGCGACGGCGGCGACGAGCGGCGGATCCTTCCCGTGTCCGAGATCAAGCTCCCCGGCCTCCACAACCGGGAGAACGTCCTGGCCGCGGCGGCCGCCGCCAGAATCCTCGGGGTCGCCCCTTCCCGGATCCGGGCCTCCGTCCGCGGCTTCCGCGGCCTCGAGCACCGCCTCGAGCCGGTGGCCACGGTCCGCGGCGTTTCCTTCATCAACGACTCCAAGGCCACGACCGTGGACGCGACCCTCAAGGCCCTGGCCGGCTTCACCCGGCCGGTCGTTCTCATCCTCGGCGGCAAGGACAAGGGATCCGATTTCCGGCCGCTCCGGAAAGCCGTCCGGCGGGGAGTCAAAGCGGTGGTCCTCGTCGGCTCCGCCCGGGAAAAAATCCGGGAAGCCCTCGCCGGGACCGTTCCCCTGATCGAGGCCGACACTTACCCGGAGGTTGTCCGGGCGGCCCGGGCCGCGGCCGCGCCCGGCGACATCGTCCTGCTCGCCCCGGCCTGCACGAGCTGGGACATGTTCCGGAACTTCGAGGAGCGCGGCCGGGTGTTCAAACGGGAAGTCCGCCGGCTGGCCCGGAGAAAGGGATAACGACGATGGAAACCTACCGCCGGCACTCCCTGGACAAGCGGATGCTGTACGCGACGATCATCCTCATGGTCTTCGGGCTGGTCATGATCATGAGCGCCTCCGGGGTCTACGCCGAGCAAACCTACCAGAAAAAGCTCTACTTCTTCCTTCAGCAGCTCGGCGGATTCGCCGTCGTCCTGGTCCTGGTTGCGATTCTTCTCAACATCCGCCGGCCGGTTTATAAGAGCCCGATCGTCATTTTCGGCCTTCTCGGCCTGACGTTCGGCCTGCTTCTCCTGGCCCTTCTCCTCCCTCCGGTCGCCCGGACGAACCGGTGGGTTCTCCTGGGCGGAGTCCGCTTCCAGCCGTCGGAGCTGGCCAAGCTCAGCCTGGTCCTGTTTCTGGCCTGGTACGTCGACCGCAAACGGGAAAAAATCCGCGAATTCCGAACCCTCCTTCCCCCCATGGGCGTGGTCGTTCTTTTCACCTTCCTCATCATCCGGGAGCCCGACTTCGGCACGGCCGTCCTGATCCTGGCCCTCTGCCTGGTCGTCCTCTTCGTGGGCGGGGTCCGGCCGAAGCATTTCGCCGTGATGAGCGCCGTGTTGGCTCCCCCGGTTCTTTTTTACCTTTTTTCGGCGCCCTACCGCGTCAACCGGCTCATGGCCTTCTTTTCCCCGCAAACGAGCGTGGAAAACCTCAACTTCCAGGTCGCCCAATCCAAGCTCGCGGTCGCCTCGGGCGGATTGTTCGGCGTGAGCCCCGGCGAGAGCGTCCAGAAAATGTTCTTTCTCCCCTGTTCCCACACCGATTTCATCTTCGCCATCATCGGCGAGGAGACGGGCCTGATCGGCACGATCATCCTGGTTTCGGTCTACTCCTTCCTGGTCTGGCGAGGGATCAAGATTTCGATGAACGCGCCCGATTTCTTCAGTCAGGTCGCGGCCGCCGGGTTGACCCTCTTCCTCGGCTTCCAGGCCCTGCTCAACATCACGGTCGTTCTCGGGCTCGCCCCGGCCAAGGGCGTTCCCCTTCCCCTGGTCAGCTTCGGGCGGTCGTCGCTTTTCTGCACGATGCTGGCCATCGGCGTCCTGCTGCACATCTCCCAGCGGCGGAGCGAGGTCAGGAGGATCGTATGACCGGACGGCGGGTCGTCATCTGCGGCGGCGGGACGGGGGGCCACCTGTTCCCGGCTCTGGTCCTCGGCCGGACGCTCCGGGAGAAGGATCCGGAGATCGAGGTGACTTTCATCGGCAGCGACCGGGCCGAGGAGCGGGCCCTGATGGCCCGCCACGGCGTGCCGTTCATCGCCCTGAGGGTCGAGGGTCTGAAAGGGCGGGGGCTCCGGAGCCTGAAAAGCCTGGCTCTTCTCCCCTTCGCCTTGGCCCGGTCCTTCCGCATCCTCCGCCGGATCCGTCCGGGCCTCGTCGTCGGCGTCGGCTCGTACAGCTCGGGAACGGTCGTGCTGGCCGCCTCGCGGATGAAAATCCCGATCCTCCTCCTGGAACAGAACGCCGTTCCGGGATTCACCAACCGGCGCCTGCTCGGCCGGGCCGAAAAAGTCGCGGCCGCTTTCCAGGCGTCCCTCGTCCACCTCAAGGGCAAGGGCGTTTTCCTGGGCAACCCCGTCCGGCCGGAATTTTCCCGCCTTCCCCGGAAAATCCACAACGGACGCTTCGAGCTCTTGATCTTCGGCGGAAGCCAGGGCTCGCATTTCCTCAACACCGCCGTGACCGCCGCTCTTCCCTTTCTCCGCCGGTGGAAAGACCGCCTCCGGATCGTCCACCAAACCGGGAAAGCCGATCTGGCCGAAGTCCGGCGGAGCTACGCCCAGGACGGCTTCCCCGATTCCATCGTCGAGCCCTTCTTCGACGACATGCCGGCCCGGTTCGGAGAAGCCGATCTCGTCGTCGCCCGGGCCGGGGCGACGACCTGCGCCGAGCTCATCGCCGCCCGCAAGGCGGCCATCCTCGTTCCCTTTGCCGGGGCGGCCGACGACCATCAGCGAAAGAACGCCGAGATCCTGGCCGAAGCCGGCGGGGTGGACGTCATCCTCGAGCCCGAGTGGTCGCCCCAGCGCTTCGTCGCGACCCTCGGCGGCTTGATCGACCGGCCGGAGCGGCTGACGGCGATGGAAGACGCCCTGGCCGGCTTGGCCGTGGAGGACGCGGCCGGAAAGACGGCGGATTTGGCCCTGAGCCTGATGGCCCGGAGGAAATAGGAGAATCGCATGGTGAAAACCGTCTATCGCAAGCTCAAGCATATCCATCTGATCGGCATCGGCGGCACGGGCATGAACGGAATCGCCGAGGTTCTCCACAACCTCGGTTACCGGGTCTCCGGCTCCGATCTCAACGACAGCGAGGTCACCCGGCGCCTTCGCGACCTGGGCGCGGCCGTTTTCATCGGACATCACAGCGAAAACGTCCACGGGGCCGACGTCGTGGTCATCTCCTCGGCCGTCCGGGAGGACAACATCGAAGTCCGGGAAGCCCGGCGGATGAAAATCCCGGTCATCCCCCGGGCGGAGATGCTGGCCGAATTGATGCGGATGCGCTACGGCATCGCCGTGGCCGGCTCTCACGGCAAGACGTCGACGACGTCGATGATCGCCGCCGTCCTGGGAAAGGCCGGCTTCGACCCGACGATCGTCGTCGGCGGCCGGTTGAACACCGTCGGAGCCCACGCCCGGCTGGGAGAGGGCGATTTCTTCGTGGCCGAGGCCGACGAAAGCGACCGCTCGTTCTTGATGCTCTCGCCTTTCATCGCCGTCCTGACCAACATCGACGCCGAACACCTGGACAAGTACAAGGGCGTGGACGAGATCAAAAAGGATTTCATCACCTTCGCCAACAAGGTTCCCTTCTACTGCCCGGTCATCCTCAGCCTGGACGACGCCAATCTCCAGTCGATCATCCCCCGGCTGGAGCGCCGGATCATCACTTACGGATTCTCCGCCCAGGCGGATTTCCACGCCCGGGACATGCGCTACGAGGCTTTCTCCAGCGTCTCCACCCTCCTCCACAAGGGGCGGGAGATCGGGACGCTCCGGCTGACCGTCCCCGGCCCCCACATGATCCTCAACGCCCTGGCCGCCGTCGCCGTCGGCCGCGACCTGGACATCCCGCCGTCGGTCATCCTCGACGCCCTGGCCGAGTACACGGGAG
>JAAZPG010000187.1 GCA_012797375.1 Acidobacteriota bacterium | reverse complement strand
TCCGGGCCGACCGGCGTCCCGGCCGCGTCCCGGCCGGCGTTGATCCGGTAGATGCTGTAGATGCCGTCGTCGTAGACGCTGTACAGGATGTCGTCGGTTTGGGAGGCGACCGTCAGGGCGGGGCTCAGGGCGGTGATGCCGGAGACGCCGGTATAGAGATTCGTAATCTGATAGAACCGGCCCGTGTTCCGGTCCAACCGGTAGAGGTTGGAGACGCCGTCCCGGTCGGAGACGAAATACAGCTGCCGCCCGTCGGCCGACCACTGCGGCGAGATATGCTTGCCGGCTTGAAAGGCCGGCAGCTCCCGGATCTCCCCCGTCTCAGGATCGAGGAGAGCCAGGTGGAATCCGCCCGAGCCGACCAGGGAGAGGTCGGAGGCGAACCGCTCGGTGATGAAGGCGATCCATTTCCCGTCGGGCGACCAGGCCGGCTGAAGGTCGCCGTAGGGATCGGAGGTCATGTTTTGAAGCGTTTGGGTTTCCAGGTCGTAAACGAAGAGATCCGAATATCCCCCGGTCAAAGCGGAGAAAGCGATCTTCCGGCCGTCGGGCGACCACGTCGGGTTGAGAATCTCGCCCAACTGAGGAAAGACGATGTCGTCCTTGAGCCGGCGCCCCCCCACGTCGAGAAAGGACAGGGCGGGCTTGCCGGCGATGACCGATCCGAAGGCGAACTGCGTCCCGTCCGCGCTCCAGGATCCGGCCGAATAAATGAACTGGATGCTTTGGAAATGAGGGTCGATCGAGGTTTTCGTCAGCTTCCGGGTGATTTTTCCGGTGAGGGCGTCCCCCAGGAACATCTCGATCGAGAACAGGTCGCGCGAGGAGATGAAAACGAAATGCTTCCCGTCGGGCGAGATCGCCGGGGCGCAATTCAGGGACACATCCTCGGTCCCCTTGACCACCACTTGGGCCTTATCCAGCGGGCCCTCGGTGGATTTTTCGATCAGGCCGTATTCGGCTTTCAACGCTTCGTGCCAGTCCTTGGAGAATTGCTCCGGAGTGACGCCCAAGACCCGGGTGAAGGCTTTCCGGTAGTCGTAGCCGCGGACCACATCCCGCATCAGCCTGGCGGCCACAAGGTCCCCCCACCGCCCTCCAATATAGGCATAGACCGCTTGGCCGTACCGGTAGGGGAAATACTTGTAGTAATTTTCCAGGTCCTTGAGGGCCGGGATCTTTTTCCTCCGGATCATATCCCGCATCCACATGGCCGTGTTGGGATCCTCCGGGCCGATCGAAAAGTACTCGGCCGCGCCCTCGATCAGGAACAGCGGGGTTCGGGCCAGTCCCTCCCCGCCCTGCGGATTGGCCCGGCCTTCCCCTCCTAAGGCCATGTCGTACTGGAAGGCGTGGACGAGCTCGTGGCCGATGACGTGATCCGTGTCGTCCAGGGAAGCTCCGAAGGGCAGGATGATCCTCCGCTTGAACGATTCGGTCACGCCGCCCGTGCCCTCGCTGATCAGCTCGGAGAGGACGGTCGTCTGCTCGAATTGGGGATGGCTGGCGTACATGATGAGGGCTTGCTTGCCCTTGAGATCATGGTTGAAGATCCGGGCCAGCCGGTTGTACCAGCGCTCGGCCATGCGGGCGGCCGTCCGGACGGCGGCTTCCTCCTCCGGATAGTAGTAAATTTGAAAATGATCGGTGGTCAGGACCTGATAATCGAATTTCTCGTATTGAACCTTGTTCCGGCCGAAATATTGAGCCGAAGCCGTGACGGCCGTCGCTCCGAAAATCAGCAGGAAAACGATCCGGCGAAAACGGACGCCCGACGGCTTATGTTCTCCGGTTGAGGATTTCATGGGAACTCCTTCTTCGCGACCTTCTTTCGCGCTATTTCATCTTCGCTTACGGCTAACGAATTGTCAAACCGGTTTTCCGGCCTAAACGTTGCCCTATGGATAAGTTATCAAGAATCATGCCAAGCCCGGTCCCGGCGGGAAACCGAAGAAAAACGGAGCCGGACGTCCTCTCCGGAGGACAGGCTGTCATCTGAAGAGACTTCCGGAAGTCGCCGGCGGCCCGGATTTTTCAGGAGCCGCCGAGGGCTCCGGGAAAGCGCCGGCCTTTTTCCGAATCGCCGGGAACCGGAGCCGGAGGATGAACTTGGGAACGATCTGGTTCGATTATATTCAGCAGGCCGTCCTCCCGCGGACAGGCTTGAGCCCGGCCCTGATTAGAAGAATTGAACCGCTCCAAGGCCGTCCTCCCGCGGACAGGCTTGAGGCTGTTATTTCAATTATTTCGTCCCCGCGTGATTTTAACGAACCGGCGCAATCGATTTTGAGTAAATCCGCCCTGGGCATAATCAATCACCGCGTCCATAATTTTCCGCCCGAAAAAATACGCCCTGTAGACCCGGCTCTTTTCGTGCTCGAACCGGCCGTGATACGGGCAGATCTGGCAACAATAAGGAATGACGCCGCGGGCGATCGCCCTTCGAATGCGGCGGGCTTTCCGGCTGTTCCAGATGTCCTCGAAATCATTTTTGGCGAGATTCCCGATCTTCCCGCCCGGCCGGATGATGAAACAACAGAAATAGCAGTCTCCGTTCACCTCGACGAGAATATTTTCCCAGGGCTTGCGGCAGGGGGGAGCGGGT
>JAAZPG010000186.1 GCA_012797375.1 Acidobacteriota bacterium | reverse complement strand
ATCCGCAACGGCGAGGCGTTTTCCGCGGCCTTGAGCAAAACGGATTTTTTCCCCCCGATGGCCCTGGATCTCGTCCGCATCGGAGAATCCTCGGCCAACCTCAGCGGGATGCTCCGCGAGCTGGCCGACGTCACCGAGGAGCGGATCCAACAGAAGCTCGACACGCTCGTCTCGCTCGTCGAGCCCGTCGTCATCATTCTCACCGGCGTGCTGGTGGCCGGGATGCTCCTGGCCGTTTATCTCCCCATTTTCCGAATCATTCAAGTGGCCCGGTGATCCGATGACCCCCTCGCCTTCCCGTCCCTCCGCTCCGGCCGATTCCGAAGCCGTCCGTCGGCTCGCCGATCGCTGCGGCGTCCCCTTCACCGACCTGGCCGACGTCCGGATCGACCGGGACCTGGTTCAATCGTTCCCCCCGGAATTCCTCTACCGGGCCAACGTCATCCCCCTCGAGGACGACGGGGCGAATCTCCGCGTCGCCGTCGCCGATCCCTCCGACCTGGAGACGATCGACGCCATCCGGACCCTCTCCGGCAGGAATGTCGTGGTCGAAGCCGCGACTCCCCGGGCCATTCAGGAGGCCCTCCGCAAGAGCGAAACGGCCCTCCAGGTTCTCAAGGGAGCGACCGAGGGCTTTATCCAGCAGCTCGTGGAAAAGGAAGGCGGGGAGGAGGAGGAGGTCATCTCCCTGGAGAAGCTGGCCGACCAGGACGGCTCGATCATCAAGCTGGTCAACACGATCATCTTCACGGCCGTCCAGAAGCGGGCTTCCGACATCCATATCGAATCCAAGGACGACAACGTCCACGTCAAGTACCGGATCGACGGCGTCCTGGGCGAGGCCATGGAGCCCATCGACAAGAAATTCCAGGCGCCGATCATCTCCCGAATCAAGGTCATGTCCGACCTGGACATCGCCGAGCGCCGCGTCCCCCAAGACGGCCGGTTCCGTCTGAAGATCAAGGACAAGACGATCGATTTCCGCGTCTCGATCATGCCCTCCATCTACGGCGAGGATTCGGTGGTCCGGATCCTCGACAAGGAAATGATCACGGAGGCCATCTCCGAGCTCAAGCTCGACCTGCTCGGCTTCTCCGACGACGTCCTCCGGCGCTTCCGGCGCTACATCGCCCAGCCGTACGGCATGGTCCTGGTGACCGGGCCGACGGGAAGCGGCAAGACGACGACCTTGTACGCCGCCTTGACCGAGATCCGGTCGGTCGAGGACAAGATCGTCACCATCGAGGACCCGGTCGAATACCAGGTCGACGGCATCACCCAGATTCCGGTCAATGAGAAGAAGGGGCTGACATTCGCTCGGGGCTTGCGCTCGATCCTCCGGCATGATCCCGATAAAATCATGGTGGGGGAGATCCGCGATCCGGAGACGGCCCAAATCGCCATCCAGTCCGCCCTGACCGGCCACCTCGTTTTCACGACCGTCCATGCCAACAACGTCTTCGACGTCATCGGCCGCTTCCTTCACATGCAGGTCGATCCGTACAGCTTCATCTCCGCCCTGAACTGCATTCTGGCCCAGCGGCTGGTCCGGCTGCTCTGTTCCAAGTGCAAGACGCCCGTCCGCTACCCGGACGAGGCGCTGCGGGAATCCGGCCTCGACCCGGAACGGTACCGGGAGCGCGTGTTTTATGAGGCCGGCGGGTGCGCGGAGTGCGGATTCACAGGTTACCACGGCCGGACGGCCATCGCCGAGATCCTCGACCTCTCGGACACGGTCCGGGAGATGATCCTGATCCGCAAGCCTTTGTCCGAGGTCCGCAAGAGAGCCAAGGCGGAGGGAATGGTTTCCATCCGGGACGTCGGCGTCGGAAAGGTCCTGTCCGGTTTGACCAGCCTCAAGGAATTGAATAAAGTCACGTTTGTGGAATAAGCCATGGCCGCGTTTATTGATTCCTGGATCAGGCGCCTAACGGCCCCGGACATTCCCGCGGCCGTCTTCCATGTCGCCCGTGGATCCCTCGGCGGTCTGCGCCGCGCCCGCCAATCCGCGTCGGTGAAAAGCT
>JAAZPG010000185.1 GCA_012797375.1 Acidobacteriota bacterium | reverse complement strand
GGGTTTGGGACTGTCCCTCCTGGGGCGGTGGACGGTTGTATCGGCCGGATCTTTTGAAGTCGGGCTGCGGGCCGGGATCTCGGTTCTTCCCTTCCGGGGACGCCTCTCGGCCGACGGGATTCTCCAGGCCCGGACCATCCTGGGAAATTTCACGTACGCCGGCGGCCTGGAGGGAACGATGGCCGAAATCCGGGAAGGAGGGGCCGACGTGCCGTCCCTGGTGCTCGCCCCGGCCGCCGGCCTCGAAACGGCCTTCCGCCTTGACCGGCGCTGGAGGATCTTCGCCGCCCTCACCGTTTCCCACGGCACGTTTTATTCAGCGGGTCTTTCGGGTTCTTTCTGACTTCGGCTTATGCCCGTCCGTTTCGGGCCGCGAACCAAAGGCCGGGAGGATCCGGCTCAGGACAAAAGAGCCTCGATCGCGGCCAAAAGCTGATTGAAGTCGACCGGCTTTTCCAGGCAGATGAACGGGGCGAGAGAAGGCGTCCGCTCGCCGCATATTTCTTCCTTCGGATAACCGGTGATGAACACGAAGGGGACGGCCCCCGCCGCCCGGAGGCGGACGGCGGTCTCGACCCCGTCCATGGATCCGGCCAAGTGATTGTCCATGATGATGACATCGAAGCGCTCTCGTCCCGCCCAGGCGAGAGCTTCCTCCCCCGTGGCCACGACCTGGACGCGGCCGCAGCCGGCGTTTTTCAAGCGGGCGCTCAGATCCATGGCGATGAGGGCCTCGTCCTCGGCTAAAAGAACGGCCGGCTCGCGCTTCATGCCCCCTCCTCCGCGAAAAAGGCTTTGGAGGGAAAGCGGATCAGGCAAGTCACGCCTTTTTCCGTCTCGAACCGGACCGCGCCCCGGAGTTGATGCTCGACCAGCATGACCAGAGTCTGTAACCCGAGCGTCGCTTGGGCTAAAAGGTCGAATCCCGGAGGCACGCCGCGGCCGTTGTCGGCGAAATCGAGCTCGATGGTTTTTCCGTCGGTCGACCGGGCCAGGCGGATCCGGATTTCGCCCCGGCCGGAGCCGGGGAACGCATGCTTATAGACGTTGGAAAACAGCTCGTTGAGGATCATCCCGCAGGGGATGGCGACGTCGATCGGGACCGGCAGCTCCTCCAGATCCAGCTTCACCTCGACGGCCGCGGCCGCCTCGGGGTGGCTTTCCGCCAGCTGGGCGGCGAGGTCGGAAACGTAGTCCTTCAGATCGATGCGGTGGAGATCTTTCGACTCGTATAGCTTCCGGTGGACCAGGGCCATCGCCCGGATCTTGTCCTCGATGTCCCGAAAAACGGCCGCGATCCTTTCGTCGTCGATCGCCCGGGACTTCAGCGACAGCATGGCCCCGATGACATTCATGTTGTTCTTGGTCCGGTGATAGATTTCCCGGAGGAGGGTTTCCTTCTCCCGCAGGGAGCGCTGGATTTCCTCCTCGGCCCTTTTGCGCTCGCCGATGTCCTGAACGATCGCCTGGACGTGGATCCGGTTGTTCAGGACAAGGCCGTTCAAGCAGACCTCGGTCTCGATCAGCCCGCCGTCTTTTCTTCGGTGCCGCCAGTAAAACCGTTGCGGCGCGCCGGCGACCGCCGCGGCGATATAGGCCCGGGCCTTTTCGCGGGAATCGCGCCCGTCAGGTTGCGCGGGAGGAGAGAATTCCCAGGGCGAATGGCCGATCAGGTCCTCCTTGGAGGAACACCCGTAGAGCCTGACCGATCGATCGTTGCAGTCGATGAACATCTCATCGATCATGAGGAGAATGGCCTCGTCCGAGGTTCCGAAAAGCGTCCGGTATTTCTCCTCGTCCTCCCGGAGCTTGATTTCCAGCCGCTTCCGCTCGGTGACGTCCTGAAGGATCACCAGAACCCGGAACGGCGTTTCCCCCCCCCCGCGGAACTCAGGAACGGCGTCGACGATGAGGCGGCGGACGTTCCCGGACCGGGACTGGATCACTCGAACCCGGACGCCTCGGACGGGCCGGCCGGTTCGGAGGGCGACCTTCGAGGGATGATCGGCGGGGCGGAGCGGAAGGCCGTCCTCTCCGGTCAAGATCCAGCCTGGACGGGACGGATCAGGGGAAAGGAGTTCCTTCCGGGCGCACCCCAGCATTTTCAAGGCCGCGGGATTGGCGTCGATGACGGCGTCGCGGGCGTCCCGGTACACGACGCCTTGGGTCAAGGATTTGAAAAGAACGCGGAATTTTTTCCCGCATTCCCCGTCCGGCGCCGAGGCCCCTGCATTCCTCAGGGGAACCGTCTTCCTCTCCGAACGGCGATCCGCCCGGGGGGGCTTTAAAGAGGCGCTTTTTCTCCCCTTTAAAGATGGAGCGCCGCCCCGGTTCCCTTTTTTCACGCCCTCAGGGTAATCAGGCTCCCCGCGAAAGTCAAGGCAGACGGACCCCGCGCCGGACGAGGCTCATCCCCGTGGCCTTCTCCAGGCGTTCGACGGACAGGATGTAGTCGATCTTGGCCTTGAGCTCCAAGGACCGGGCATTAGCCAGGCGGTCCTGGAAATCCAGGACGAAGTAGTTCGTCGACATCCCTACGGCCAGTTTTTTCTGCTCCGCCTCGAGGCTTTTTTCCGCCAGCTCCCGAGCCAGACGATAGGCCTCGATCCGCTTGGCGTCGGTCTCGACCGCTCGGACGGCGTCGGCGACGTCAAGGGCGACCTGCCGCTCGAGGCTCTTCAGCCTGGCTTCGCTCTGGGCGAGGTCGATCCGGGCAACGGCCGCGTCGGCCCTTGTCAAAGCATGGCCCAGGGGAAAGGAGAGCGTCAAGCCGACGCTCCAATTGCTGTACCGGAACCGGGCCGCATCCTTCGTCGCGTCTCCCGCGCTTCCCGGCTCCTTCCCGATGATGATTCCGGTCATCGGGTTGTCGTCGAGGTACTTGATCCGGTCCCCCGAAATCCCCGGGCTCATGTAAGAGAATTCGAAATTCAAGGCGGGCAGCATCTGGTTCCGGGCGAATTCCAAGCTGAGGGATTTATTGTCGATGGTCTTGCGGAGGGCCTGGAGATCGGTCCGGTTCGCGGCGGCTTGTTTCAACGCCTCGTCCAGGCTCAAGGAGACCCCTTGCGCGACCGGGCGGTCGACGGGCTCGAGGATCGTCCCCGGAGCTTCGGCCGGAAGATTCAGGATCGTTTTCAGCACCTCGCGGGAGCGGGTGACCATCGCTTCGGCCTGGATCAAGTCGGCTTCCCTCTGGGCGACGGCCGCCTCGGCGTTTAGGATCTCGATCGGGGCCAGCTGGCCGAATTCGACCTCCTTCTTGTTTTTGGCCAGGAGGTCGCGGCCCAGCTCGAGCGACTGCCGCTTGACCTGGAGGCTGTCGACGGCGTAAACGAAATTCCAATACGCTTCCTGGACGAGGTAAATGGTCTCCATCATCGCCCCGCGGAGCTGGACATCGGCGATCTCGAGGCTGTTTTCAGCCTCCAGGATCTGGCGGCGGGCGATCTTGAGCCCGAAATCCTTGAGAAGCGGCTGACTGAAGGACACAGCCAGCGTCGTCCCGAAGCGGGGGTTGATCAGCTGAAAGGATTGATTCGTCTCCGACCGATATCCTTGGAAGGAGAGCGAAAAGCGGCCGCCGGTCGGGATCATCTGAGCGATCCCCGCGGAATAGTTCCGGTATTTATCGATGCTCGTCCCTTCGCCCTGCAGCCACCAGTACGAGGGGCTTTCCCGGTGATCGTCGCCGAAGCTGAGATCGAATTGAGGCAGGAAGGTCTCCCGGGCCTTGAAAAGCTGTCCTTCCGCCAGCTCGGGATTGTAGGATTCGACGGCGATGTCGAGGTTGTTTTTAAGCGCCCGGGCGATCGCTTCGTCCAGGGTCAGCGGCCAAACGGCTCCGTCTTCAGCGGCCAGCGGCCCAAAAGCCGCGCCGATCGTTAACAGAGCGAGAATGATCCGGCGGATGTTCACGGCAAACCTCCCTGAGATCCGGGTCGCGCCGTTTCCGTTTCCTCCGGAAAGCGAGGAAAGGCGGCGGTCCGGCCGTCTCGGATTCATACGGAAAAACTGAGGCGGGGTTCAGCGGCCGGGCTCCGGCGGAGGCGCCGGCGTCGTCCCGATCGAAATCGAATAGACCGCCAGGCCGAGGCGGCGGGTGTCGCTGTTTCCGAGCGTCTCGTCCGGGACGAAGGAGGGCGATTCGATTTCGATCCGGTAAAGGCGGTCGCTGAGAAAATCGAAGCCCGCTTCGAAGACGGCCGTCCGCCCCTTCCGCCCGGCCAGGGGCCAAGACGCGGAGACGGCGGGGAAGGCGCCGGCATCCCGGTCATACGCCGACACCGCCAGCCGGAGAGGCGCATCGTCATCGAAATCGGACCGGAATGCGAGGCGGATCCTCCGGGCGGGGAGGCGGGCGTAGACATACGCCCAACCCTTTCCGTCGGTCCAGCGGCCGCCTACGCCGTGCAATCCGTCTTCGCGGGGCCAGAAGCCGCGGCCGAACTTGTCGACCGTTTGTTCCGCCCGGTCCGGAAGGAGGGTCGTTTCGAAGACGAAAAGATTGCCCCGGCACCGACGGCAGAGCGCCTCGGCCATCGCATCGCGGCGGACGGCCGCCCGCCGTTCGGCTCGGAGAACATCGGCCACCGGCGTTCGGTCGATGTGACCCAAGTCCATTTCCCCTTCATAATCCAGGCAGCAGAGGACGAAATTTCCTCCGGCCAACAGGCCCAGGTTGCCGGTCATGGGGCAAGGCCGCGGCTCGAGGCGCTCCTCCACGTAGGTGAACCGCCCCGGGGGGAAAGCGGTCTGAAGGAACGTCCGATCCCGGGTCCAGAGCTCCAGGGATTTGAACACGAGGAAGACGTCGGGCAGGGCCATGTAGCCCCAGAACACCTCGTCCTTCAGCCGGTGGAAACCGGGGGGCAGGCCGGCCCGGTCCACGGCGATTTTCGTCCCGACATGATCCCGGTATTTCACCGCGGCCGTCTCCCGGGCGGAAGCGAAGGAATCGGGATATCTTCTTTTCATCCGCTTGGCCAGGCGTTCCAGCCGCCGGAGCGTCCGGGCGATCCACCGCCCCTCGGCTTTTTCATCCGGGAAATTGGCCCAGAGCCCGGCTCCGCCGTCGGCCTGGATGGTCGCGTCGCGGCTCATGACGTAATTCGAGGCGACATGCATTTCGAGCCGGGCGCCGCTGTTCAGCCGGAACTTGTCCTCGATGACCTTCCAGAGAATCCGCTCGTAAGCCCGAAACGGCAGGCGGCTGTATCCCCGCAGGGCATACGAGCGGGGCGTGGCCGTCTGAAAGCTCAAGGCCAAGGTCAGGTTGCCGTGGCGGAGCAGCTCCCGGCGAAGGGCCCCGTCGCCCAGGAGGGTCATGTTCGTGATGAGGGTGACCGGATGCCCGGCCGCCTCCAAGTCGTCCAGGAGCGGGTAAACCTTCTTGTTGAGGAGCGGCTCGCCCAAAATGTTGAGAAGGACGGGGGGACGGAGGCCGAGGTCATGGAG
>JAAZPG010000184.1 GCA_012797375.1 Acidobacteriota bacterium | reverse complement strand
GCCTGCCCTCCGCCGACGGCGACCAGGGCGATCTTGTGCTCGCAGACCGCCTCCAAGAGAGCCCGCTTCGCGCCGTCCGCGTCGTTTTTCGGGGCGTTCGGATAAATCGTCCGGTACTCGATGAATTTGCCTGTCGGGGCGACGACCGCCAGCTTGCAGCCGGCCCGGAACCCCGGATCGACGCCCAGCACGGCCTGCCGCCCGGCCGGGGCGGCCATCAGAAGATCTCGGAGGTTTTCGCCGAAGACCTTGAAGGCTTCCCCCTCGGCTTTCTCCCGGATTTCCCGAAGGACGCCCGCCTTGACGGCCGGGGCCAGGATCCGGTCGAGCGCGTCCAGGGCGACGTCGGTCAGGAACGGAGCGGCGGCGCTTTTCGGATGGCGGATGAACCGGACGACGAGATTGCGGAGAGCCGGCTTCTTGGGGAAGGCCAGCTCGATCTTGAGGACCTTTTCCCGTTCGCCCCGGATGACGGCCAGGGCCCGGTGGGAAGGAATCGCCTGGATGCTTTCCCGGAAGAGATAATAGATCTCGTATTTGGATTTCCGGCCGGCGTACTCCTCGCGGGCCGAGGTGACGACGACGCCCTCGGCCCGGACCAGGGCCCGGTGAGACTTGCGGGCTTCAGGATCGTCGGCCCATTCCTCGGCCAGGATGTCGCCGGCGACCCGCAGGGCCGCCTCGGCGGTTTCGATTCCCTTGCCGGCGTTGATGAATTTCGCCGCTTCGGCGCTCACGTCGGCCGCCGCGTCCTCGAGATCGACCAGCCACCGGGCCAGCGGTTCAAGGCCGGCGTCCCGGGCCCGGGCGGCCCGCGAATTTTCCCTGGGGGTGAGGGACAGGGCGAAGTCCTCCAGCTCGGCGGCGTCCGTCGTTTCCTGGAGGGCGGTTTCGCGTTCGGGCGAGAGAAGCCCTTTTTCCCGCAGGGCCGCCGTCAGGGCGGTCCTCCGCTCCTCCAGTGTCCGGAGGCCGTCGCGGCGCCGGGCGATCTCCCGGATGCGGTGTTCGGCCAAGCCGCCCGTCTGCTCTTTCCGGTACCGGGCGATGAAAGGGATGGCCGCCCCCGCGTCCAGAAGGGCCAGGGTTCGGGCGACCGCGGCGGTCCCGATCTTGAATTCGGCGGCGAGGCGTTCGGCGATTTTCACGACAGACTCCTTCCGGGGACGTCGATTCTCAAGAAAAGAAATATCCCATACCCGGGGTCCGCCTGTCAAAGCGGTGATGGCTCGACGATGAACAGGGCGGTGAAAGCGGGGGGAAGCGCGGCGTGAATTAAGGGGCGCGGATTCGCGGGGATTGAGGTTTCCGGCCGGGAAGGCGCTCTTCATTTTCAGGAGAGCCGCCCGCCCTGGGCCCCGATGCGGCCGGATGAGCCCTCGACGGCACGACCGGCCCCGGCCACGCCGGCCACGGCTGATTTATCACGGCAAGGCATTCGGTCGGCGGATCCGGCCGCGGTTGCGCGACAGCCGTTGCCTCTGCCGGTCCCGGCGCAAGTCGTTCACCGAAGTCGATCCGTTTCTCCGGCCGTGGAGGCGGCGGGGCGCCTCCGGCCGGCGGCGTAGCAGTAGACGCAGCCGCGCGGGCACGTTCCATAAACGCCGATGTCCCGGCTCTCGACGCAGCCGCAGGCCTTCCGCTGACGCGGATCCTTGCGGAGGCGGAGAGGCCGGCCGAGCAGGCGGGAAAGAAGGCCGTCGTCGATGCATTTCCCCGGCCGGACGCCCCAAGGCTCAAGATTGATCTCCTCGGCGCAGCTCAGGATTTCAAGTTTCCGGCCGGCGGCGGTTTCGACCAGGGCCGGCATCAGCCCGGCGAGATCCTCCGGGGAAGGCGGACGGACGCGCACCCCCCTCCGTTCCAATTCGCGGAAACGGGCGGCGGCCGAGGGGTAGAAGTCGACCAGGCTGATCATCACCCGTTTTGTCGCCCCGGCCAGGGCCGAGGCGAGGCGTTCGAACCGCCGGCGATGAAAAGCCGCCCCGGTCCGGTTGGAAAAGACGATCGGGTCATAGCGCCAGACCACCCGGTCGGGGCCGAGGCGTTCGGACAGCGCGCGGAACGCGGCGACCGCCTCCTCCCCCCGGGGGGCCTCGGGATCTAGGACGGTCGGGCCGTCCAGGAGCGTATACTGGAAGTAATAGGCGTATCCCCGGTCGTCGAGCTCCCGGAGACGGGGAAGGAGGGGGCGGGCGTCGCGCGTCCAGAAGACGATCGCCTCGACACCGGAGGGGCTCAACTCCACCCGGGAGACGAGGCGGGGATTCCGCGGATGGGGGACGTTGAGGAAGCCGGCCCGGACGCCGTCCATGAATTCCCGGGCGAAGAAGGCCGGGACATCCGTCCGGCGGCTGGCGCTGATGATCATGGCTTCCGGGGGCGCGTCAGGCTTGCGGCGGCCGGGCCCAGGACGTCCGGAGGAGGGTCAGCTCCTTATCTCCATCGGCCCGGGAAAGGCGGTGAAGAAAGCGCGGGCCGGCCTCGCCGCCGGCGGCCTCGATCCGCTCGAGGCGGGAAACGATGACGTCGCCGTAAAAGGCTTCCGCCCGGAAATTGACCTCGATCGAGACCGGCCGGAGCTCGAAGAGGATCTCCCGGGGAACGGTCTCCAGGGCCCGGTGGATGTAGGCCGTGGCCGTGAAATGGCGGTTGATGTCCAGGTCCGAGAAAAAGACCGGGAATTCCTTCCGGGCGTCCTCGCGGGCCGGGGAGGGAAGGGGGGCGAAATCGTCCTCGACCGCCCTGCGGCCGTCCAGCGGAAAGTCGTCCAAGTGCTCGGCCATCCGAACCGGCCGCCGGGTTTCCAAATCAACGATCAGCCAGGAGGACGTCGCCCGGGCGGCCGGGCCGCGGTCGTTGAAGACCGCGAAATCGCGGATCGCGTAGAGGGGCAGCTTGGCCGAGGGCCATGTCTCGATCGTGAGCGATTCCCCCCAGGCGGGGAACCGGTCGAACTCGACGTGAAGCCGGGAGAGAACCCAGGTCCGGCCTTTTTTGAACAGGTCCGTGACGCCGATGTCGAACCGGGCGGCCTGTTCGGAGGCGGACTCAAGAAGATAATCGAGGAAGACGACGGGCTGAATGCGCCCGCTCTGATCGATGTCCACCGCCCGGACCTCGAATGGCTTCAGGTGAATCGCGCCGCTCATCGAACACCTCCGTCGAATCCCAGTATAGGAAACCCCGCCGTCCGGCGCAAACCTACGCCGGCCGCGTCCGACGTTCAGATCCGGAATCATGGATGAGACTCCCCTTGATCGTATTCTTTCCCGTCCCCGGAAGCCGGGCGCGGAGAGAGCGGAACCGCGGAAAAGCCGAGGCGACGGGGGCGGTGTTCCCGTCCGAGCCCGACCAGGCCGGCGGGACGAAATCAAAAGAGCGTCCGGGCATAGAGGCGGAGAGTCCTTCGGTCGGGCGGGGGAAACGCCGCCGAAAAAAACGGAACGGGCCTCGCGAACGACCTGGACATCCCGGCGGGCTTCCCGTCTCACCGGAGTATCGGGGATGTCTCCCGCCCTTCGGAGGGGTCGGCCGAGGGTCGCTCCCCAGGGAGGCCGATGCCTCCGTTTGACAGGCGCGCCGACAAAGTCTATAAAAGAAATCGGCCGCGGCGGCCTGTCACCGGGACGCCGCGGCCGAGGAGTTTCTTCATGCCCTTCCCGATCGGATTCGACAACGAAAAGTACTTGGCCGAACAGGAAGCGGCGATTCTTGATCGAGTCCGCCGCTTCGAAAACAAGCTGTATCTGGAATTCGGCGGCAAGATTCTCTTTGACATGCACGCTTCCCGGGTTCTTCCCGGGTTCGATCCCAATGTCAAGATGCGCCTGCTCCAAAAGCTCCGCGACCGGGCGGACATCCTCCTGTGCATCTATGCCGGCGACATCGAGAGGAAAAAGGTCCGGGCGGATTTCGGCATCACCTACGACGTCGACGCCTTGAAGCTTATCGATGATCTCTCCGAATACGGCCTGGCCGTCGGCGGCGTCGTCATCACCCGCTTCGACAACCAGCCCGCGGCCAAAATCTTCCGGAGCAAGCTAGAGCGCCGGGGCGTCCGGGTCTACACCCACGGCTACACCCGCGGCTATCCGACCGACGTCGACCTCATCGTCAGCGACGCCGGGTACGGAGCCAATGAATATATCGAGACGAACAAGCCGCTCGTCGTCGTCACCGGTCCGGGCCCCAACAGCGGAAAGCTGGCGACCTGCCTTTCCCAGATCTACCATGATTACCGCCGGGGATGGAAAGCCGGCTACGCCAAGTTCGAAACCTTTCCGATCTGGAACCTGCCCCTCAAGCACCCGGTCAACGTCGCCTACGAGGCGGCCACGGCCGACATCAAGGATTTCAACCAAGTCGACCCCTTCCATCTCGAGGCCTATGGAATCCCCGCGGTCAATTACAACCGCGATATCGACGTCTTTCCCGTGGTCCGGCGCATCCTGGAAAAAATCACCGGCGGAGAGCCCCTGTACCGGTCGCCCACGGAGATGGGCGTCAACCGGGCCGGATTCGGCATCATCGACGACGCCGTCTGCCGGAACGCCGCCCTCCAGGAGCTCATCCGCCGCTATTTCCGCTATGCCTGCGAGTACGCCCTGGGATTCGTCGAAAAGGACACCGTCGAGAGGGCCGAGCTGATCATGCGGGAAATGAACGTCAAGCCCGAGGACCGCCGGGTCGTGGAGCCGGCCCG
>JAAZPG010000183.1 GCA_012797375.1 Acidobacteriota bacterium | reverse complement strand
AAGGCCGCCGCGATCTCAGCCCGCTCGTTGTGATTTGTTGGAAGGATCTCGAAAGCCGGATTTCCCATCTGAAACACGACCAGCCCCTCGTCCGGCTGACCGTAGGCCAAGGGATTCTTTGGATCGTACGTCACCCGCAGGGTCGATCCCGGGCACCAGAAATCCTTGCGGTTGATTCCGGCCAGGACGTTGCGGACCGGGAGGCCGAATTTCTCCACGGCCAGGCCGCAGGCGCGGCCGAAGGCGACCAGCGTGCCGCCCTTGGCCACAAAGGACTTCAAGGCTTCGAAACCTTCGGCCCTGATTCCGCTGCGGTATTCCGGAGGCGTGGATTCCAGGAGTCCGGGCCTGTGATCCAATCCTTCCCCGGTGATGAGAGCCGGCGCGTCGTCCGGAAGGAGAATGACGTCGAAGGCGGCGTTCAGTCCGCCCTTTTGGATCTCCGCGTCCCTCAGGGTCGTGTACGGGATCGCGAACTCTTCCAGAAGGAGGCGCGTCCAGCCCTCGTCCATGTTGCCGCCCCAGTAGCGCTGGTACACGCCGAGGCGCTGCCGCTTGACCTCGCGACCGGTTCGATCGAGGCCCGGCTCGAGGGCCCGGAAGTCGACGCCCGTCGTTCGGGCGATTTCGGAAAGCAGGGCGCTTGACGTTCCGGCCGGAACAAGGAAGTCGCCGGGACGAAGGCCGCCGGCGCTTTCTTCGGCCCGACGCAGCCGGATGCCCCGGTCAAGCAGCCGTCCGGCCGCCGCGAAGGCGTCGTTGAGGCGCCCGTCGAGGGAATGGCCGGCGGCGCTTTCGGCTGCGTGTCCGGCCGGCGCGAGCGCCCCGGTCAGCGTTTCAAAGTTCCCGGTGACGGCCTCGTCGAGAGCCTCCACCCGGACGCCCATGAATTCGGCCATCGTGTCGGTGGCCATGTCGTAAGGGGATTCCGGGGTTCCGTCCGGCCGCCGGGTGAAGGAATTGTCGGGATAGAGCGTCCGGCCGAGGAGATAGCGGATCAGGCCCATTTTGGGCTGAGCGAGGGGAACCAGGAAGGATCCGGCGGCATAAGGCTTTCCGTCGGCGGCTCTGAACGCCTCGGCCGCCCGGCGGATTTCGATGCCCTGGTCGAGCAGCTTGTTGACCAGCTTGACAGCCGTCAGCGGATCGTGTTGGACGGCCGGGATGATGTAGGCGGCGGGCTTTCCCTGGGCGCCGCGCTCGGTCTGTCTCCGGGCCTTGAGAAAGGCGTTCCGCAGGACGGTCTCCTTGTTCCGGGCGGCCAGGTCGAGCACCGCCCAAGCCGAGATTTTCTGGCGGTCGATGATGTCCCGAAGCCTCCACCAGCCGCCCGGCCAGGGATTGGGGAACGTGGTCTGGGCTTCGTAAGCGGGGAATCCGCGGTCGTCGCCCTTAAGCTGGTGGGGGTGGATATAGAGCGGCGAGGCCAGCCTGGCGTCGGCCGATTCGGTCAGCATCCCGGCGATGTTGTGAAAGGGGGTGATCCAGTGGAATCCGAAATGACCCCAGCCGGAGAATTGAGCCGCGTTGATGACGCCGGACAATCCGGCTTCTTCCTCCTTGTACGCGATATGCGCCCCGTACCAGCTGTGCTCCCGCCAGATCAGGGGGTCGGCCAGCGGGCGGATGGGCTCGGCGTAGGGCGGCACGTAGATCCGCGGTCCGTAGCTGCCCATGTGGTGGTGGTCGACATAGGCTTGGGGAATCCAATCGCGGAACAGGAGGCGGGCCAGGTAGCGGGATTCGACCAGGTTGGTCTGAAACGCGTCCCGGTTGTTGTCGTGGCCGGCGTATTTGTGGTAGAGCCACGGCAGGTCGGATCCCTCGTATTCCGTTCCCAGGGTCTTTTGGTACCAATCGTAAACCATGACCGCCCCGTCGGGATTGAAGGACGGAACCAGGAGAAAGACGACGTTGTCCAAGATGCGCGCGGTCTCCTCGTCGGCCCGCGAAACGAGATCATAGGCCAGCTCCGGGGCCATCTGGGTGCCTCCGATTTCGGTGGCGTGGAGACTCATGGACTGGCAGATCACGGCCTTCCCCTCGGCGATCAGCTTTTCGGCGGCCGTCTCGTCCAAGTCGCGAGGATCGCTGAGGCGGAGGTTGGTTTTTCGGAGCTCTTCCAGGCGGCCGAGATTGCGGGAGGAGGAAATGACGACCAGAAGGAAGGGCTGGTTCATCGTCGACGGCCCCAGGTCGACGACCTTGATCTTATCGCTTTCCCGGGCGAGGAGGCGGTAGTAGGCGACGATCTTGTCCCAGGGCGCCATCCGCCGGTCGGCTCCAAGCCGGAATCCGAAAAACGTTTCCGGCGAGGTGACGGCTGCCGTTTCGGCGGCCGGGGCGGGCCGGGGGCCGGGCGCGGCGATGGACGGAACGAAAAGCGCAAGCGTCAAGATGAAGGCGGCGGTTCTTTGTT
>JAAZPG010000182.1 GCA_012797375.1 Acidobacteriota bacterium | reverse complement strand
TTCCCCTCGAATAAACCGCTGAAGCCGTTATTAATAATAAAGAAGTGATCGTTATTAGGCCGTTTCGAAAAATCATATCTTTTAAAAGAAGGCGTTTTTATCCCATTTCTATTGATGTCGTAATTCTTCCCTTGGGCGCGGCTAGATCTTTATAGGCGAACGTTCCCCCCCAAAAAAGAATCTATACGAAAAAGAATCCTCATTTCTTTTCATGGGCAGATTTTCACAATTTCCATATCCTCCAGAACGAAACTAAGGACGTTTTCCGTCCTATTCATAGTTTTCTCCCCCAGAAGCCGGCAAGCCCATTCGGGGGAAATCGCCTGGACAGCGAGCCAGAAGGACCATTCCCAGCCGAATCCGCCGCCGGCCCGCCCGGACGGAACGTACCTCTCCAAGCCGCACCAACCTGGAATCACCGGGATGAACGAGCCGAGGCACAATAAAGCGGCCGCTTTTTTCAAAAAGCCTTTCAAAAACACGAAAATTCCCCTTTCTGAAGATCATTTCGTCAATAAGAAAGACGTCTTGAGCGGATTTTTGTATCAGTTCCTCTTCCCCTTTTGACTTTCCCTGCCGCGATTTCGCCGACAAGCCTATTCAATCAATGATAAAAAGTCAAGCCATGAGGGCATTTTTTTACATAAACAGCGCGCTCCGGCCGCGGCCGGTGCTAGGGAAGAAACAAGGGCCGGGCGATTCCCGGGCTATGATTTAAAAAAGAATCCGATTTCCGCGGCCGCCGTGTCGCGGGCGTCGGAGCCGTGCACGGCGTTCCGTTCGATCGAGAATCCGTACAATCTCCGCAGCGTTCCCGGCGCCGCCTTGGCCGGGTCCGTCGCGCCCATGACCTCGCGCCAGCGGACGATCGCGTTTTCCCGCTCCAAGAGAAGCACGACGGAGTCTCCTGAGCTCATGAAGGCGACCAAGTCCGCGTAAAACGGCTTTTCCCGGTGGACCGCATAAAAATTCATCGCCTCTTCGGCCTTCAAATGAACCAGCCGCATCTCGACGATGCGGAAACCTTCCGCCTCGATGCGGTCGATGATTTTTCCGATGATGTTTTTCTTGACGCTGTCGGGCTTGATGATCGCCAATGTCCGTTCCATTTTTCTCTCCTGACCGGTAAAAGCCCAAGAATCATATCCGGAAGATCGGGGAACGTCAACCAACCCCCCTCTCCCGACCGAGAGGACTCCCGCCCGAGCCCGAAGAAACGCGCATTTTCCCGTCAAGTTGATAAATTGCGCGGAAAATCTTAGAATGAGATGCTTAAAACGGCTAGGAGACTTCGATGAACCAAGAGCGACCGCCTCTTTTCGTTCCAGCCCTGATCGGCGGAACGGCCGCCGGAGTTCTCTCCGCCGTTCCCCTGCTTAACTGCCTGTGCTGCCTTTGGATCATCGGCGGCGCGATGCTGGCCGCCGCCCTCTGGTCCAAGGATTCCCCCGTCTCCCTGACTTCAGGCGACGGAGCCTTGGTCGGCGCCTTCACCGGGCTATTCGCCGCAGCCGCCCATTCCCTGATCAATATCCCCCTGGCCGCGGTCAATTCCGCTTTTTTCCGGAACGTCTTCACCCGCCTTTCCACCTACGTCGACGAGATGCCTCAAGGGTGGGAAGATTTGTTCAAACAACAGAGCGCGGGGTCCTTCCAAATCGCCGGCTTTTTCCTGGGGCTGATCGTCTCGGCGGCGGTCTTCGCCGTTCTGGGAACGCTCGGCGGAATCCTCGGGGTCGCCCTGTTCGGGAAAAAGACCCCCCCCTCGTCCTTCGTCCCGTCTCCGCCCGCCCCTCCGACGGCGGGTCCGTCGATCTAAGCCGATGAGAAAACGCCTCAAAACCCAAGTCATCGTCAACCCGGCCTCGGCTAAAGGGGAAACGCGGAAACGCTGGAGCCAGATCCGCGAAGGACTCCGCCATTTCATTCAAGAATACAAAATCGAGTTCACCGAGCGCCCCTTTCAGGCCATCGACATCGCCCGCTCCTCCCTCCGCGACGGAACCGAGCTGATCATCGGCGTCGGCGGAGACGGCACCCTGAACGAAATCGCCAACGGCTTCTACGACGGCGAAAAACCGATCAACGCGGACGCCGCCCTGGGCATCGTGCCCTCGGGCTCCGGCTGCGACCTGACCCGCAGCCTCAACATCCCCGTCCACCTCAAGGGGGCCATGACCGTCCTTCAGGACGCCGGATCGATCCCCATCGACATCGGCAAAGTGTCCTATCAATCGACCGAGGGACAGGAGGCCTCGCGCTACTTCCTCAACGTCGCCGATTTCGGCCTCGGCGGTGAAGTCATCCGGGAAGTGAACCGGCGCCGCCTCGAACGCCGCGCGTCATCTTATGTCAAATGCCTGATCTCGACCGTCCTTCGCTACCGGAGCAAGAAAATCCGCGTCCGGATCGACGATTGCGATCTTCCCCGGGACGAATACATGATCGGGGCGATCGCCAACGGCCGCGTCTTCGGCAAAGGCATGAAAATCGCGCCTCAAGCCAGCCTGGACGACGGCTTGTTCGACGCGGTCATGGTCAAGGGAATGAAACTGGTCGAGTTCTGCCGGCAGGGGTGGCGATTGATCAACGGTTCCCACCTCACCTATCGCAAGGTGGATCTGATCCGAGGCCGGCAAGTGGAGGCCGTTCCGGAGGAGGACGAGGAGCCGATCCTCTTGGAAATGGACGGCGAGCAACTGGGCACCCTACCCGCGGTTTTCGAGCTCATTCCCCGCGGATTGCTCGTTAAAGGCTATCTCTGAAATCGGCCGCGGATTTCTGTCCCCCGGAGCGGGGGCCTTTCTTCTTTATGAAACACCGGCCGCGCTGTATTGGGCGGCCAGCTTAGGATCGTTGGTTAGAATGATTCGGCCGCTGGCGTCTCGGAACTCGTAAATCCTGGTTCGTCCCGGAGCCGCCGGGGCCTGGTAGGAGGCCATGACCCGGCTGATGTATGTCCGCGTTTCGGCGTAGGGGGGGATTCCGCCATATTTCTTGACGGCTTCCTGGCCGGCGTTGTACGCCGCCAGGGTTTTCTTGAGATTTCCGTTATAAAGCCTCAACAGCATCTTCAAGAACTTGACTCCGCCCCGGATGTTATCCTCGGGGTCGAAAACGTCTTTCACGCCGTAGGCCGAGGCCGTGGACGGCATTAATTGCATCAGCCCCTGGGCCCCGGCTCTCGATATGGCATAGCGATTGTAGGCCGATTCCGCCGTGATCACGGCGTGAACGAAATCGGCGTCCACCCCGTGCTCGGCCGCGATGGTCTGGATGTAAGGATCGTATTTTTCCTTCATCCGCGAGCGGAAGCCGGCCGAATGGCCCGGCGCAGGCAGAAGGAGGAGGAGGAAGCCCGCGACGGCCCATCCGGCCGCTATTCGAACCACAGCTTTAGACATTGCTGTTGTTATTGTAAAACCGTCCCGGAAGGGGTCAATCACCCTTAGGGGTGAATTCGGGTGGGGGTTCGTTCCCCTTCAGAGGGTCTCCTCGATGACCCGGAAACCCTCGGAAAGAGCCTTGTCCAGGGAATCGACGCCGGCCCCGCCGGCTTGGGCGAAATCGGGCCGCCCGCCTCCCCCCCCGCCGATCAAGGGAGCCAGCCGCTTGATCAGGGCCCCCGCCTGAATCCTTGCGGTCAAATCCTTGGTGACCCCGGCGATAAGGAGCGCCTTGCCCTCGTGGACCGTTCCCAAAAGGCCTACGCCCGATTTCAACCGGTTCTTGATATCATCCATCTCCGCCCGGGCTTCAGCCGGCCCCAGGCCGTCCCGGCGCCGGACGAGCACGGAGACGCCCTTCACCTCCC
>JAAZPG010000181.1 GCA_012797375.1 Acidobacteriota bacterium | reverse complement strand
GGCGGTCGGCGAGACGGCCGCCGTAACGGAGGCTGATGCCGCCGCGCTGGGTGGTGGGAGTCCCGGGGTGGTCGTGGTGGAGACGAACGACCCGGACGCGGCGACGGTTGCGAATGCGGCGGCCCGCGCGTTGGCGTCGAATGCTCCGCCGGTTTCGAGGCGAACGGCTTCGGCCAGGGCGAGACATTCGAAGGTTTCGATCCCGACGGTCGTTTCTTCGCCGGGGAGAAGGCGGTTGATCCGGGAAATCTCGCTTCCCGGATCGAAGCGGTTGAACCGCGCCTCCAGCCGGTCGATTTCCCGGAAGGCTTCCCGGGCGGCCTGTCCGGCGTAGATTTCGTCCGGCCCGGGGATGAAAATCTCGAAGAGGGTCGTCATCGCTTCATGGGCGAAGCGGGGGACGGCGGAAGGGGGCGCGCTCATGCCCGCGGGCCGGCCCGGTCGGGGAGGATGAGGTCGAAAAAGACGATCGCCGCGAGCGTCAGACCGAGGGCGGAGAAGCGATGAATCATGAGAAGCGCGACCTGGGTGTTGAAGGTGAACATCGGAAGCATGGAAGCCAGGGCGGTCGTCACCTGGACGAAGCCGAACGCGGCGAACCACCAGAATACGGTTTTCCGGACGATTGCCCTGGATATGGTTCCAACGAACGGGACGGCGAACGCCGCGGGGCCGGTCTCCTCCCGGCGGTCGAAACCGTGGGCGCCCGCCCGGAGAATCAAGACGGCGGCCAGGCCGGCGGCGAACAATCCGCCGGACATGACGTGCCCCAGAAGCGGCAGGCCGTAGAGTCCCCGCCGGACGAAAATCGCGAAAAACAGGCCGCTTCCGGCCAGATAGAGGAAAGCGGCCGCCCAGGCGAGGAAAATCCATTTGGTCCAGCCCCGGTAACGGGCTTCGGCCCAGCCGTTCCAAAGATCCCAGGTTTTCCGGAAAAAGGAAGGGACGGCCAGGGCTTTGAGCCGCATCCGGAGCCAGCCGAGATAGGCGCCGGGGGCCGGGCGCCTTCTCTCTTCCGCCGGTTCGGCCGCGGGGATCGAGGACGCAAAACGCCTCGCCGTCAGGACGAGGACGAGGGCGGCGGGAAGGACGGCGGCAAGGATGACGAAGACGGTCATGGCGGCTTATTTCCTTTTTTCGATCAGGCCGCTGAGCCGTCCGGCGGCCAGGACGAGGGCGGCCAGCAGGACCGCGCCGATGACCAGGGCGGCCGCTCCGAGCAGGATCTTGAAATACGGCCGTCCGGCATAGGACAGGCCGAACAGCCGGTGGTAGAGGTTGTCGACGCCCATGTAGGACGAGGCCGGGCGGCGCGAGATCTTCTCGGTTCGAAGCGGCCCTTGGCCGTCGACCCGGGCGAAGAAAAATTTCGATGACAGGCTGTGACAATCCGTGCAGCCGTTCCAACCCAGGGCTTGGCGGGCCGGCCGAACCTCGTGCGCCACCGGCCAAGCCACCGGATCGGCGGCCGGATCGTCGAGCACTTCGAGGCGGTTTTTCTTGTCGAGGCGGAAAAGCTTGCCCCCCGAGACATAAACGGCATTCGCCCGGCCGCCGCGGGCCAGGGCTTCCAGGACAAGGGAAACCTGCGTTTCGGTCAGGCGCCGGTCCGTTCCGGTGAGCGTTAAAACGGCGTTTTTATCGGCCTCGGAAAGCATCGGCCGGAGGGTTTCCCCGGCGGCCCACAGCCATTCCGGGCCGGTCCCGGCGGCCTCCGCGTTTTCCATTTTATCGAGGAATCCATCGACCAGCCGGTAAAGAAAGCCTTTGAAGCGGAGCGCGGGTTCGCCGGGGGCGGCCTCGGTCAGCAAGAGAGCTTCCAGGGCGGTTTGGATCGCGCCTTCCGCTTCCGCGGCTGTTTCCGAGTCGGCCGGGTTGAAGTCGGGCACGAAAGGCGTAAGAAGCCCGTTTTCGAGCGCGGCGAAACCGTCGCCGGCGGGGACGGCCG
>JAAZPG010000180.1 GCA_012797375.1 Acidobacteriota bacterium | reverse complement strand
GCCCCGTCCTCGAAGTAAGCCGGGAGGCGCCGCGCCGTGGCCAGGGAGAAGACGCGCTCCCGCTCCATAACGCATTCGACGCTCCGGAGATAGGGAACGGGGTTTCCCTCGAAGATCTCCTCGGCGTTCTCCGTCGTGCCGCCGCACGTGCTGGTGTACAGGGCGTTGATGAGGCCGCCCCGGTAGACGGCCACCTCGCCCTCGGTTTCCTCCACGGCCCGCGTGCTCCGCGGACTCTCGACGCTCATTCCCTCGTAGACCTGCGACTGGGGAGTGGCCAGGAGATCGAATCCCAGGTCGCCGTACTGGCCGAGGTTTTTCAAGGCATACGTCCGGGCGGCCACGGCTTGGGCTTTCAAGGCTTCGATCTCTCCGAACATGTAGGGCGAAAGCTCTCCGGGCACGACGCCCTTGAGGTAATCCTCCAGGTTGAGAACATTGACCAGAAGGGCGCCGCGCGCGCTTCCTCGGAGGATGAATATGCCTCGATAGTTCCGGCCGTTGTAAGTTAGATAGCTCTGGGGATTGGAGGGGATGAGATAGAGGGCCGACCCCTTGTTCAAATCAACCAGCCGGCCGCCGATCATGACCCATTGCGGCTTGGACGCGCCCCGGGGGACGTCTTGCCGGATGATCCAGGCTTCCGGATAACCGAGAGCGGCGAGATTCCTGATAAAGGAAAGGGCTTCGCCCCGGGTGAGGAAATCCCCCACCAGGACCTGGTAGACGCCCTCCAACTTCTCGGCCTTCCCCCCGGCGACGGTGACCGAACGGTCGATCCGGAGGCGAAGCTCGGAGGCGATCTTCTCCGCTTCCTCCCGGCGTCGGCTCTGGGCGGCCTGAATCAAGAATTTTTCGGTCAGCGCCTCCTTGTGGCCCTTAACCCTGGCCTCGGCGACGTCCTCGGCCAGGAGCTTGTAGGAATCCGCGGCCTGGTAGATTTTCATCCCCGAGGAAGCGTGGATCAAGGCGTCTTCCAAGTCGATGTCGAGAGCGATCCGGATCACCGGTTTTTCGATCAGGAAACCTTGAAAGAAGGCCGCCTCTTGGGCGAATTCGATCGGCCGGCCGGCCAGAAAAAAGAGGACCAGAAAGATCATGAAAAAATATTTATGGTTTCGGCGCAGGATTTGAGACATGGCGGTGGGGTTTTATGCTGGGAGGTGTTCCTCCGTTAAGTTAGCGCAAAAGGGCCGGCTTTGTCAAGCAAAAAAATCAATCCCTGCTACCCGGCCGCCCTTCCCTACTATATATAGGGGACGCGGAGGCGCCCGTACGCAACGCTATATCTTTGAGATTCTCATTATTCTCGTTTTTTCCCTCCGTCCCCGCCTATCCAGGACTCGGTCTCCGCCGGGGGCCGCAAATCCGCGCCCGTTTTGACATTTGATGTGATTTCGCTATAATTTCGACTCCGCCAATCCTCGATTAAAAGGGTGAACATGTCGAACATAGGGAATTACGAAGAGCGCTGCGAGACTTTCACATGGGAACAAGCTGAACAAGAGCTCGAGTACCGGCCCGGCGGCGTCCTCAATATCGGTTGGCATTGCACCGACCGCGTCTGCCTCCAGGGTCAGGGGGATAAAACGGCCCTCATTTGGGAGGGCATGGGCGGGAACGAGAAACGCTACACCTTCCATGACATCCGCCGGGCCTCGAACACGATCGGGGCGTTCCTCCGCGGACTCGGCCTGCAGCCGGAGGACCGGATCTGCCTGTTCATGGACAAGATCCCCGAGCTGTATCTCGGCGTCTTGGGCATCCTCAAGATCGGAGCGATCGCCCAGCCCTTGTATTCGGCCTTCGGCGACGAATCGCTGTTCGTCCGTCTCGAAAACGCCCAAACGAAAGCCGTCATCACTCAGAAAAAGCACGCCCCCAAGGTCCGAAAAATCCTCGACAAGCTTCCCCACCTTCAGCACTTGATCATCGTCGATCACGACGGCAAGCCGTTGAAGGAGCGGGAGGTCGCTTTTTCCCTGGAAAAATCCGCCCCCGTGGAAACGCTCGACATTCATCCGACGTCGGCCGAAAGCCCGTCCCTTCTCCACTACACGTCCGGGACCACCGGCCTTCCCAAGGGCGTCAAGCATGTCCATTACTCCCTCCTATCCCAGTACATGACCGCCAAGTGGGCCCTCGACATCCGCGACGACGACATCTTCTGGTGCACGGCCGATCCAGGCTGGGTCACGGGAACATCCTACGGGGTGATCGGCCCCTGGTGCCTCGGCGTCACCCAATGCGTCCTGGACTCCGGATTCTCGGCCGAAGCCTGGTACCGGTTCATCGAGAAAAACCGGATCACCAACTGGTATTCGGCCCCGACGGCCATCCGCTCGCTGATGAAAGCCGGCGAGGAGGTCGTCCGTAAATACGACCTCTCGAGCCTCCGGGCCTTGTCCAGCGTGGGCGAGCCGTTGAACTCGGAGGCGGTCCTCTGGTCGGAGCGGGTCTTCGGCAAGCCCTTCCTGGACACGTATTTCCAAACCGAAACGGGCTCCATCATGATCACCAACTTCCAGGGGATGAAAATCAAGCCGGGATCCATGGGCAAGCCGTTCCCCGGGATCACGGCCGTCATCCTGGACCAGAAAACATTCGAGCCCTACGCGGAACCGGGAAAAATCGGCCTGATCGCCCTCAAGCCCGGCTGGCCGGCCATGATGCGGATGTACTGGAACAACGAGGAGACCTACCGGAAGAAATTCAACAACGGCTGGTACTTGACCGGCGACCGGGCCAGCATCGACAAGGAAGGCTACTTCTGGTTCGTCGGCCGCGACGACGACATCATCAACACCGGCGGCCATCTCGTCAGCCCCTTCGAGGTCGAATCGGCCCTCATCGAGCACCCGGCCGTGGCCGAATCGGCGGTCGTCAGCAAGCCGGACACGATCAACATGGAAGTCGTCAAGGCGTTCGTCACCCTGAAAGCCGGCTTCACCCCCAGCGCCGATCTCGACTTGGAAATCATGAACTTTATCCGGAAAAAGCTCTCCCCCCTGGCCATGCCCCAGGAGATCGAATTCACCGAGGCCCTGCCCAAAACCCGGAGCGGAAAGATCATGCGCCGGATCCTCAAGGCCAAGGAATGGGGCGAGGAGATCGGAGACACCTCGACGCTGGAAAACGACTGAGCATCCGGCGGCCGCGGGGCGCGCCCCGGGCCTGGACATATTCACCGAGAAGGAGCGACCACATGTCCGACGAACTCAAAGACATTGTCCTGAAGTACGTCATCGACGAATATCTCGAGGACGACTCCGAGCCGATCACGTACGACACGCCCCTGATTTCGGGGGGGATCGTCGATTCGTTTTCGATGGTTTCCCTCAAGCGCTTCCTCGAGAACAAATACAAGATTTCCATTCCGGACGACCAGGCCACGCCGGAGGCGTTCGACTCCGTCGACAAGATCGCCGTGCTCGTCAAGAAATTCACCAAGGCCTGAGCCGGCCGCCGGCGCCGCCCTCCCCTCGGATGGAAATCTCCGACCGGCCGGGCGGGCCGTCCGAATCCCGCGGAAAAGGAGAAACGTCATGTCCTATTCGGAAAAAACCCGGGCCGCTTACCAGGAGGTCCTCCAGGGCCTGAAGGACGCCGGCCTTTTCAAGCAGGAACGGTTTATCCATTCCTCCCAGGCGGCCGACATCGAGGTCGAATTCCCGGCCGGCGCCTCCGTCCGCAAAGTCATCAACATGTGCGCCAACAACTATCTCGGGCTGTCGAGCCATCCCGCAGTGGTCCAGGCCGCCCACGAGGGCATGGACGCCCGCGGCTACGGGATGTCGTCGGTCCGGTTCATCTGCGGGACGCAGGACATCCACCGGGACCTCGAGCGGAAGGTCACCGAGTTCCTCGGAACCGAAGACACGATTCTCTTCCCTTCGTGCATGGACGCCAACGCCGGCGTCTTCGAGGCCGTCCTGGCCAAGGACGACGTCATGATCTCCGACCGGCTCGTCCACGCCTCGCTGATCGACGGCATCCGCCTTTGCGGCGCCATGCAGGACACGTACAAGCACGCCGACATGGCCCATCTCGAGCAGAAGCTCGAAATGCACCAGGACCGGCGCTTCCGGATGGTCATCACCGACGGCGTTTTCAGCATGGACGGGGACACGGCCCCCCTGGACAAGATGGCCGCTCTCTGCGACAAGTACGACGCCATGATCCTGGTGGACGATTCCCACGCCACCGGCTTCATCGGCCGGACCGGCCGGGGGACCCATGAGAAATACGGCGTCGTGGGACGGATGGACATCATCACCACGACGTTCGGCAAAGCTCTCGGGGGGGCGACCGGCGGCTGCGTTTCCGGCCGCCGCGAGCTGGTCGAAATGTGCCGGCAGAAAGCCCGTCCTTATCTTTTCTCCAACTCGATCGCCCCGGTCGTCGTTCAAGGCATCCTCAAGGTCTTCGACATCCTCATGGCCTCGACGGAGCGCCGGGACAAGCTCGAAAAGAACGCCGCCTACTGGCGGAAAGGCCTCCAGGAGGCCGGATTCGTCCTCAAGGAAGGCGACACGCCGATCGTGCCGGTCATGCTGTTCAACGCCAAGCTGGCCCAGGACTTCTCCCGGGCCCTCTACGAGGAGGGCATTTACGCCGTCGGCTTCTTCTTCCCCGTCGTTCCCCAGGGCCAAGCCCGCATCCGGACCCAGATCTCGGCGGGTCATGAAATCCACCATCTCGACAAAGCCCTCGAGGCCTTCCGGAAAGTCGGAAAGACATTCGACATCCTGGGCCGGACCAAGCAGGAAATCATCGAACGTTTCGGAATGTAAAAGAGAGCGCCGCGCATGGACAACAAACTCGCCAATCCCGCCCCGCTCGGCTTGATGGGCTTCGGCCTGACCACGGTCCTGCTGAACATCCACAACGCCGGCTTCTTCCCCCTCAGCGCCATGGTCTTGGCCATGGGCATCTTTTACGGCGGCCTGGCCCAGGTCATCGCCGGCATCATGGAGTTCAAGAAGGGCAATTCCTTCGGAACGACGGCCTTCACGTCCTACGGCTTGTTCTGGCTGACCCTGGTCGCGACCTGGGTGATCCCGGGGGCCAACGCCCCCAACGGCGGAGCCACGCCGGCCCCCTACCTGGGCTGGTATCTCTTCCTTTGGGGCTTATTCACGTTCCTCATGTGGATCGGAACCTTCGGCAAGAACCGGGCCCTCCAGTTTGTTTTCCTGAGCCTCTGGATCCTTTTCCTCCTCCTGGCGGTCCGGGATTGGACGGGCTCGGAAACGATCGGGAAAATCGCCGGCTTCGAGGGAATCGTCTGCGGGCTGTCGGCCGTCTACTTGGCCATGGCCGAGATCATCAACGAAGCCCGGGGACGGACGATCCTGCCGATCGGCGCGTCCAAGGCCTGAAGCAAGAATATTTTTCAGCGCCTTTCCAGCGGCGAAAAAAAATCAAGCGGCGATTAGATTTTTCGGGCCGTCCCCCGCACTCTTTTTAGCCGCCGTAACATCCTGATAAGAA
Organism: Acidobacteriota bacterium; assembly: GCA_012797375.1. Classification (GTDB taxonomy): domain Bacteria; phylum Acidobacteriota; class Aminicenantia; order Aminicenantales; family UBA4085; genus JAAZPG01. Next base: position 4,102 of record JAAZPG010000180.1, on the reverse strand, counting down.
AATAATTACTTGACTTTTTCTTTTCCTCGTCTTATTTTCTAATCACGACGGACAGAGAGGGAAAAGGACACTCCTTTTTTGAGATTCGGACAAATCAACGGCGGACTTTTCTCCATTCCCTAGCGCGTGAGGAACTATGTCCGGGCGGCTCCGGCCCCCGGCTATTTTTCTTTAAGGAGGAGGGAAAGCCTATGAAAGGCAGGCGATTGGACAGACTCTTGACGGCCGTCGCCGCGGCGGCCGCCGCGACCGTCCTGGTGTTGGTTCTCGCGGCGGGGGGACAAACCCCGGCCGGCCCGGGATCCGATACTTCGGGCGTCGGAGCCTATATCCCCCGTCAGCTTGTCGTCTTGGCCAAGACGCCTCAAGCCGACAAAGACGTCAAAGCCCTGGCCAACGCGCTCGGCGCGGTCATCCAAGCCGAGATTCCGCAAGGCCGGCTGTTCCTTTTCGTCTTCAGCGATGATGCCACCGCCGGTAACGCCCTGCTGAAGATCAAGAAGGACAACAAAGAAAGCTTCGACGCTTGGCGGAACTGGAAATTCTCCATTCCTAAACCGGCCCGCCCGCCGAAGAAAACGCATGCCGGCGCGGCCGCGGTTGTTCCCGTCGAGCCGGAGCACATCACGAGCGACCCGGGCTATTCCGCCCAGTGGGGACTCCACCGCATCAAGGAACCTTGGTCGGGCAACCCCCTGTCGACCGACAAGGGTATCGCCATCCTCGACACGGGGGTGGATTACAATCACTCCGATCTTTCGGGCAAGGTCGTCAAGTGCTTCGATTACATCGACTGGGACACCGATCCCATGGATCTCAACGGCCACGGGACCCACTGCGCCGGGATCGCCGCGGCCAAAGCCGCCAACGCGACCGGCATCCACGGCGTCTCGCCCAACAGCAAGATCTACGCCTACCGGGTCCTGGACGCCTCCGGCTCAGGAGGCTATTTCGGCGTCACCCAGGCGATCTATGACGCGGCCGACAATGCCAACGTCAGCATCCTGAGCATGAGCTTCGGCGGGTACCTGTACTCCGGGTCGAGCGCCTACACGAGCCTGGAAAGCGCCATCAAGTACGCCCGGAACACCAAGGGGAAGATCTGCTGCGTGGCCGCGGGCAACGAATTCAACTGGGACCTTTTCTATTACGTTTATTATGATTGGGGTTATTATCCGGTCCCGGCCTGGTACCCGGCCTCCTTCACCGTCGGAGCGTCGGAGTACAAGGATTTCCGGGCCTACTTTTCCAACTACGACGTCACATACGTCCTCAACTACGAAACGTTCACGATCAGCTTCGTCGACATCGTCGCCCCCGGCTACGACATCCTCTCCACCCTCCCCTACGAACAGTACGGCAATTACAGCGGGACGTCGATGGCCGCGCCCATGGCCGCCGGAGCCTGCGCCCGTGTCTGGGGCCTCCATCCGACCTACACGGCCACCCAGGTGCAAAACCGGCTGATCACGACGGGAAAATCCGTCGGCCCCACCAAGGGATTCCCCTCGACGGAAAAGCGGATCGACTTGATGAAGGCCCTGGGCAAAAGTCAAACCGGCTTCCAGGGGATCGTGCTCAACGCCGAGGGCGCTTATCCGCTCAACGGAGCCAAGGTCGAGGCGCTCGTCGGAACCACGGTGAAAACGTCGACGACGACCAACAAGGCCGGCTTCTTCACCCTGATCGGGCTGACCGGCGGGACCACCTACACTCTTCGTTTCAGCCGAGCGGGCTACCTCACCGAGTCGTACAGCGCCGGGGCGGCGACCGCCAACCTCATCAAAGACGCCGACGCTTCCTACAACCTCGTCCCGATCCGGACGCTGACCTCGACGGACAAGTATTACCGGATCGTCCTGTCCTGGGGCTCGGGCCAGCCCGGCTATGATTTCTACTACATGGACGGGTATACGTACTTCCCCTACCGGTGGTGGATGCCCGCCGGAATGGAAGCCAACAGCTATCTCTATACTCCCTCCGGATACACCTACGGCTGGTGGGACACCGGCTCCCTCGCCGAGTCGCCCTACGTCCAGTTCATGCACGACTCCTATTTCGACCGCTCCGCCGAATGCCACGTCATCCGGACTCCGGAAAGCGGCACCTACCAGTACGCCGTCTGCGTCGAGGACGAGGATTACGGCTGGGGGACGGTCAAGTACTCCAAGGGAGGCACCGCCTACGCGGCTTATCCCATCGTCCGGATCTACAAGGGCAACACCCTGATCAAGGTCATCAATTCCTCGGCCGCGACCCGGGTCGGAACGGGAACGCTCTACTGGAGCGTCTTCAACCTCAACGCCGCGACCGGGGCCGTCACGGTGATCAACAAGATCACGGACACAAAGCCGTTCTACTTCTGATTTGAGGCCGGCCGCGGGCCGGTCGAAATCGCGCGCGGGGCCGCCCGCCTGAGGGCGGCCCCTTTTTCATGGGGCGGGAATCTCCGCGGTCAGAAGAAATAATAGACCGCGCCGAGAAGGCGGAGATTGCCGACCCAAGCGGCCCCGTTCACCCGGCCGTCCGGGCCGGTTTTTCCATAGGCGGCGGCCGTATATTCCGCCTCGACGGCCAGCCGGACCTTGCCGGCATTGTAGACCGCCCGGGGGGAAATCCGGAAAACGGCGTCGATATCGGCCCCCCTCTCGTAGAGCGGCCCGGAGACATTTCTTCCGAAGCCGAAATTCTTTGTATAACCGGCGAACAGGCCCGCCTGGAAGGCCGCCCCGTTCGTCTGGATTTCGCCCCACAGGGCCAGATTCTCCGTCGGCGCGTAGGACGCTTCAGCCCGGACGGCGTCCGTGATTTCAGCCGCGGCGTAGCCTCCCATCATCGTCAGGTGATGAAGGTTCTGCCCGTAGACGGCCTCGGCCTTGACCGTGAAGCCCGGCTTTTTCAGCTTCCCGAACGCCATCCCGGCCCAGTCGTTCAGGCCGGCGTCCGTCCGGTATCCGAGCGTCGTGGCCAGGCGGGGGACGATCCGCTTGTAGTCGCCGCCGATCCCGAACACGCTCTCGCAGCCCGCCTCGCATGTCCGCCGGTACTGGAGCGTCAGGTTGACCTCGGGGACGGCCGCGTTTCGGGCATAGGCCGTCGACACTCCCTCGGGTCCGGTCGAGGCGAAGTCGCGCTGGGCCAGGGCGGCGGCCGAGACGCTCCACCGTTCGCCGAGCTTCCGGGTGTACCTGATCTGGGGCGAGCGGTTGAACGGCTGAAAAGGGGCGCCGGTGTTGAAGGAAACGACGTCGGGGAAGCTGTCCGTGATGAACATCGGATGCCAGTACTGGCCGATCAGGAGCTCGGCCTTGGGCCAGGCGAGCTTGAGGAAGCCGTGGCGGAGGCGGAAGCCGTTGAGATCGCCGTCGGATGTCCCGAAAAACTCGGCCTCGATCAGTCCCGAGGTTTTCGCCCCGAAGGCGTCGGGCCCGGTGATCCGGCCGAGAAGCCGCGTCTGGACCGAGAGCATGTGGAAGATCGAGGCCGCGTTGACGTCCCGCCCGTCCGGGCCGGGGGCCTCCCCTTTCGGATAAAGGAGATAATGCCCTTCCCGGATGGCGACGGTCTGGCGGGAATCATAAATCAAGTCGGTCTTGAGGAAGCCGGAGAAGGATATCCCGAAGGCCGGGGTTTTCGCCTCGGTCTGGGCCCACAAGCCGGCCGCCCCGGCCAAGACGGCCGCCGCCAAAAATCTTCCGCCGCTGTTTCGTTTCATGGTCGTCTCCTCACTCCAGTTCCTTGGCCGCGTCGACCGTGGATCCATCCGGGTCGACCCGGATGGAAAAACCGCGCTTGCGGAAGACGGCGATCATCCGGGGGTTGTCGGTCGTGGTCACGGCCGTGATCTTCCGCACGCCCCAGTCCCGGGCGATTTCCAGGCAATGATCGGTCAACACGCCGCCCAAACCCTTGTCCTGCCAGGCGTCGCCGACCAGGACGGCGTACTCGGCCGACGTTTTCATCGGGTCGGCGACCAGCCGGCCGACGCCCGTCAAGCGCCGGGCGGGGCCCTCCCCCTCCTCGGCGACGATCGCCAGCTCCCGGTCGTAATCGATGTAGCAATAGCGGGCGGCCACGTCGTGCGATTCCCAGTGGAAAAAGT
>JAAZPG010000179.1 GCA_012797375.1 Acidobacteriota bacterium | reverse complement strand
CGGACGCTGATGGAGAACATGGAAAAGACCTTGGATCCCGCCGTCCGGGAACGGTTGATGAACGATTGCGGCCGGGAGTGCGCCCGCCGCGGCGTCCTGATGGAAACCGCCGGGAAATTTCAAGGCGACGTCGCCGGCTTCGTCCGGAATCTCGGCCCGAAAGTCGGCGGGGACCTTTGCCGGGTCGAGGGAAACATCGTCCACTGGGGCTATCCCCGGTGCTATTGCGAGCTGGTCGCGGCCGGTCCGGAGCGGCTTCCGGACGCCTACTGCCTGTGCTCGGCCGGCTGGGTCCTGGAAGTCTTCGAAGCCGTCGCCGGCCGGCCGGTCCGAGTGGAGGTCGTCCAGACGATTAAGCGCGGCGCGCCGGATTGCCGGTTCCTCGTGCGCCTCTGAAGCCGGGCGGCCGCGTTTCCGTCCCGGTTTTCGGATTTCCACGACGGGAGCCGGAGCTTTGGATGCGATTGGCCCGGAATCCTCGTTTTTGGTACACTGGCCCCTCATGGTCGACTGGCTGCGTGGATTATCGCCGTTTCTCCAGGCCTTGCTGGCCACCCTCCTGACCTGGGGAGCCACCGCCCTGGGCGCTTCCCTCGTCTTTTTTTTTAAAAGAATCAAACGGAGCGTCTTGGACGGCCTGCTTGGATTCGCCGCCGGGGTTATGATCGCCGCGAGCTTCTGGTCGCTTCTGGCCCCCTCGATCGAGATGGCCCGGAGACAGGGGCGCATCCCCTGGCTTCCGGCGGCCGCCGGATTTCTCCTCGGCGGGCTTTTTCTACGGTTGATCGATTATTTTTTGCCGCATCTGCATGCCGGCTTTGAAAAGGTCGAGGGTGTCAAGACGAACTGGAACCGCACGGCCCTTCTCGTCTTGGCCATCACCCTTCACAATATCCCCGAGGGCTTGGCCGTCGGGGTGGCTTTCGGCGCGATCGGATTGGGCGGCGGCGCGGCCACGTTCGGAGCGGCCGTCGCCTTGACCATCGGAATGTGCCTGCAGAACTTCCCGGAAGGCATGGCCGTCTCCGTTCCGCTCCGCCGGGACGGCCTGTCGCGGTCGAAAAGCTTTTTCTGGGGCCAGTTTTCCGGCTTTATGGAACCGCTGGCCGGCGTCGCCGGCGTCCTGGCCGTGTCCCGGGCCGAAGCCCTTTTGCCTTGGGCGATGGCTTTCGCCGCCGGGGCGATGATCTATGTCGTTGTCGAGGAAGTCATCCCTGAATCCCAAGTCGGCGAACACACCGACATCGCGACCTTGGGAACGATGGCCGGGTTTGTCTTGATGATGATCCTGGATATCGGATTGGGATAACCGCATAACCGGGACCATGTCCCGGTCGAAAAACAAGGAGTCCGATCATGATGCGTTCCGTTGTCGCCGCCCTCCCCCCGGCGGAAATCGATGGGTTTCTGGCAGCCATCGAGCTTTTTTCCGACTTGACCCCGGCCGAGCGGGAAGCCGTCGCGGCCCGGTTGAAGCTTGTCTCCTATGAAGCCGGCCAGGCCCTCTTCGAGGAAAACCAGCCCCGGGAAAGCCTCTTCCTGATTTACCGGGGAGCGGTTCGTCTTTACAAGAAATCCCCGCTGGGCGAGGAAAAGGAGCTGGCCCGGTTCCGCCGGTTCGATTTCCTCGGTGAGGGAGCCTTGATGGACGACTACCCGCACGCGACCACCGCCCGGGCGGAGGAGCCGACCCTCGCCCTCGTCTTCTCCCGGACGGACGTCACCGGGCTCCTGGCCGCGGAGACGTCGCTGGCGGCCAAGATCCTGTCCCGGACGGCCCGGGTCATTTCCCGGAGGATGCGCCAGGCGACCAACCAAGTCGTGAACGCGGCCGCCCAGTACATCCCCGGCCGCCCCCGCCGGGAGCACGATCTCCTCGGCGAGCGCGACGTTCCGGCCGAATTCTATTACGGCGTCCAGACGCTCCGGGCGACGGAGAATTTTCCGATCACTGGAATCGCCATCAGCCGCTTTCCAGAGCTGATCGTCGCCTTGGCCCAAGTCAAGATGGCCGCCGCCCGGGCCAACCGGGACCTGGGACTGCTGGATGCCGGCGTCGCCGCGGCCATTGACGGCGCCTGCCGGCAGATCATCGACGGCCGGATGCACACCCATTTCGTCGTGGACATGATCCAGGGCGGGGCCGGAACCTCAACCAACATGAACGCCAACGAGGTCATCGCTAATAGGGCCCTGGAGCTTCTCGGCCGGGAGAGGGGGGATTACGCCCATTGCCATCCCAACAACCACATCAACCTCTCCCAGTCGACCAACGACGTCTATCCCACCGCCCTGCGTCTGGCCTTCATGGCCAGCACCTGCACGCTGGTCGCCGTGTTGAAAAAGCTCATCGCCTCCTTCCGGGCCAAGGGCTTGGAATTCAAGGATGTCATCAAGATGGGCCGGACCCAGCTCCAGGACGCCGTCCCGATGACTCTCGGCCAGGAGTTCGAGGCTTTTGCCGCCACCCTGGGGGAGGAGGTCGAGCGGTTGGAGCAGAACGCCGCTCTTTTCAAGGAAATCCACCTGGGCGGGACGGCGATCGGCACGGGGATCTGCGCTCCGGCCGATTACGCCGGCCGGGCCGTCGCCCACCTAAGCGAGATCTCCGGCGTTACGCTCCGCCTCGCTCCGGACCTAGTCGAGGCCACCCAGGATACGGGAGCCTTTATCATGTTCTCCTCGGCCGTCAAGCGCTTGGCCGTCAAGCTCTCCAAGATCTCCAGCGACCTGCGGCTTCTCAGCTCCGGCCCCCGGGCAGGGATCCACGAGATCAACCTCCCCAAGAGGCAACCCGGGTCGTCGATCATGCCGGGCAAGGTGAACCCGGTGATTCCCGAGGTCGTCAACCAGATCGCCTTCAAGGTCATCGGCAACGACCTGACCGTCACCCTCGGGGCCGAGGCCGGCCAGCTGCAGCTGAATGTCTTCGAGCCGGTGATCGCCCAGAGCATCTTCGAATCCATCGAGATGTTGAAAAACGGGATGGACACCCTCCGTCTCCGGTGCGTTGACGGCATCACGGCCGACGAAGCCCAATGCCGCAAGTCCGTCGAGCGGAGCTTCGCCCTCGTCACGGCCCTCGTGCCCGAGCTCGGCTATGAAGCCTGCTCGGCCCTGGCCGAGGAAGCGATGGCCACGGGGCGGAGCGTTTACGCCGTCGTCTCGGAAAAAGGGCTCCTGCCCAAGGAACGGCTGGACGAGATCGCCAAGCCGGAAAACATGGTTCGGCCCCGGACATAAGGGAAAAAAAGGGAATCGTGTTTCTTCGGCCCCGGCGACTTTCCGGCTTATCCGGGGCGTGTTTGAAAATCGCTGTGCATTATGATTAAATAAGGCCCTTTACAAGGAGAACCCATGGACATTTTTGACAAGTGCAAGACGGACGGCGGCTATTTTGGGATGTTTCGGGCCCGGAACGATTTTTTCTTCACCCGTCCCATCCTCGATCCCCTGCCCGGGCGGGAGATGACTTACCAGGGGAAGAAAGTCGTTCAGTGGTCGATCAATAATTATCTCGGCCTGGCCGAAAACGAGGAATTGAAAGCCATCGCCGTCGAGTCGGCCCGGAAATACGGCCCCGGCGCCCCGATGGGCGCCCGGATGATGACCGGCAACACCCAGAAGCACCTCGACCTCGAGGCCAAGTTCGCCAAGTTCATGGGCAAAGAGGACGCCATCCTCTTCAATTACGGCTACCTCGGCG
>JAAZPG010000178.1 GCA_012797375.1 Acidobacteriota bacterium | reverse complement strand
GTCGCCAGCCCGCCGGCGTTGCAGTGGGTCAGGACCGCCTCGCCGTCCTTGATCAGCGGGGCGCCGTGGGCTCCGATCCGGCGGCACAGCTCCTCGTCCTCGCGGTCGATCTCGACCGCTTCGGCTGCAAGCTTCGCCTGGAGCGAAGCCAGCGGCTCGCCGCGATGGGCTTCGAAGACGGATTTCATCCGCTCCAGGGCCCAGAAAAGATTGCGGGCGGTCGGGCGGGTCCGGTGAATCCGGTCGTGGACGCGGGCGAAGGCCGCGTCCCGGTCCTCCCCTTTCTTGACCGCCCGCATCCCGAGGGCGACCCCCATGGCCGCGGCCACTCCGATGGCCGGAGCGCCCCGGATGACCATGGTTTCGATGGCCTCGGCCGCCTCCTCATAAGTGCGGCATTCGACGTAGGTTTCCTCCAGCGGGAGCTTCCGCTGGTCGATCATGATGATCCTGTCGCCGGCCCACTCGATCGTCGGACGCATGAGTACTCCTTGGGAACGCCCCCCAGTATAGCGTTTTCCTCCCCCCGGGGAAACCGGAGGGCGGCTGGTCAGAACACGGTCTTGACCCGAACCCCGCGGGCCCGGAGCTCCCGGGCCAGGGCCCCTCCCTGGCGGCGGAAAAACGCGTCCGATAAATATTCGAGCAGGCCATGACGGGCATAGAAGGCCCGGACGGCCGGCTGGTAGTTCATCCGGTCGATGAACACGTGCTCGACGGCCGGGGCCAGGAGAGAGGCCAGCGTCTCGGGATTTCCGGGCAGAAGCGGCCCGGCGAAGGCGTAGGTCCGGACGCCGGCGGCTTTGAATTCCCGCAGGATCTCGATCCGCTCGCGGACCGGGGCGGCCCGGGGCTCGAACAGCCGGGCCGCGGCCTCGTCCTCGGTGGCGACGGAGAACCCGGCTTCGACATCCTTGATCCGCCGGATGATGTCGAGGTCGCGGCGGAGGAGGGCTGACTTGGTTTGAATCACGACGGGAAAACCCTTCCCGCCGAGGATTTCCAGGAGGCGCCGGGTCAAGCCGAATTTCTTCTCGAGCGGCTGGTACGGATCGCAGACCGAGGCGATCCAGATCGTCCCCCGTTTGGCCTTGGCGATTTGCCGCTCCAGAAGAAGAGGGGCGTTGGTCTTGACGTCGACGAACCCTCCCCACGGCTCGACGTGCCCGCTGTACCGCCGCATGAACAAGGCGGCGTAACAGTAGACGCAGGCGACCTGGCAGCCGGTGTAGGGATTGAGGCAGTAGTCGTAGATCTTCGAGGCGTTCAGGATCGACTTGGCTTCGATTTCGCGGACGACGGGAACCGGAGCGGGCGCCTTTTCTCGCATGTTCTCCCGCTCCAGCATAACGATTCTCTCTCCGCCGCGGCCATCCTTGATCCGCGGCCGGGCAGCTGACCGCCGGCCCTACTTGACTTCCAGGATGGCCAGGAAGGCTTCCTGGGGAATGTTCACCCGGCCGACGGTCCGCATCCGCTTCTTGCCGGCCCTCTGCTTTTCCAGGACCTTCATCTTCCGCGAATAGTCGCCGCCGTAAAGCTTGGCCAGGACGTCCTTGCGGAAGGCCTTGATCGTCTCCCGGGCGATGACCCGGCTGCCCAGGGCGGCTTGCAGGGCGACCTCGTACTGCTGGCGCGGGATCGCCTTGCGCATCCGCTCGACCAGGGCCCGGCCGAAGGTGTACGCCTTGTCCTCGTGGACGATCACCGAAAGCTCGTCGACCTGTTCGCGGTTGATCAGGATGTCGAGCTTGACCAAGGGGCCCTCCCGCCAACCGGCCAGCTCGTAATCGAGGGAGGCATATCCCTGGGAGGCCGATTTGAGCTGGTTGAAGAAATCGAAGACCACCTCGTTGAGCGGCAGAAGGTATTGGAGGAGGACGCGATGGGGACTGATGAATTCGAGCTTCTTCTGCTCGCCCCGCCGCCCCTCGAGAAGGGCCAGGATCGCCCCAAGGTATCGGTCGGGCGTGAGGATCATGGCCTCGATGACCGGTTCGGAAATGGAGACGATGTCCTGGGGCCGGGGCAGCTGGGACGGCGTCCGGATGTCGAGGGTTTCGCCGGACCGGACCTTCACCCGGTAGCTGACGCTGGGAGCGGTCGTCAGGAGGGTCAGGCCGAACTCCCGTTCCAGGCGTTCCTGGACGATCTCCCGATGGAGAAGCCCGAGGAATCCGCACCGGTAACCCTGGCCCAGGGCTTGCGAGGACTCCGGCTCGTAAAAAAACGAGGCATCGTTGAGGCGCAGCTTCTCGAGGGCCTCGCGGAGGTCCTCGACGCGGGTCTCGGCCGCGGGAAAGAGCCCGCAAAAAACCGTCGGCTTCGCTTCCTTGAATCCGGACAGGGCGGCTTGGGCCGGGCGGTGCGCGTGGGTGATCGTGTCGCCGATCCGGGCGTGGCTCATCGTCTTGATGCCGGCGATCAGATACCCCACTTCGCCCGGCGACAGGGCCTCCCGCTTCACCGGATCCGGCGTGAGAAAACCGATTTCCTCAACTTCATAATCGGCTTGCAGGCCCATCAGCATGATCGCGTCCCCGGTCCGGATCGTTCCGTCAACGACCCGGACGAGGACGACGACGCCCCGGTAGTTGTCGTACCAGGAATCAAACAGCAGGGCCTTGAGCGGAGCGTCCGGATCCCCTTTCGGCGGAGGAATCCGGGCGACGACCGCTTCGAGGATCTCCTTCACATTTTTGCCGGTCTTGGCGCTGGTGAGAAGAGCTTCGTCCCGGCTCAAGCCGACGATATGCTCGAGCTGGTCGAGGGCGGACTCCGGGTCGGCCGAGACGAGGTCGATTTTATTGATGACCGGGATCAAGTGAAGGTCGTTTTGCACGGCCAGGTAGGTATTCGCCAGCGTTTGGGCTTCCACGCCCTGGGAGGCGTCGATGACGAGAAGGGCGCCCTCGCAGGCGGCCAGGCTGCGAGAGACCTCATAGGAAAAATCGACGTGACCCGGGGTGTCGATGAGGTTCAAGACGTACGGCCGGCCGTCGGCGGCCGTGTATTCCAGCCGGGCGGTCCGGGCCTTGATGGTGATCCCCCGCTCCCGCTCCAGCTCCATGGTGTCGAGCGTCTGGGCTCGCAGATGGCGGGCGGCGACCGCCCCGGTCACTTCGAGAAAGCGGTCGGCCAGGGTGGATTTGCCGTGGTCGACGTGGGCGATGATGGAGAAGTTGCGTATGGAGTTCATGGGAAACATTCATCTTCGCAAAAAAACGGCGTTAGGTCAATGAGACCGGGGATTCCAAGCCGCCGGGCCTTATGTTCCGTCGGGGGGGAAGGAACCCGGAGATTCCGGCTGTTCCGGACGCGGGCTCGGCCGCCGGAAGCCCCTTATTCGTCCGCGAACGGCCGGTCGATCGCCAAGGCTTCCATCCCGCCCAGGCAGCGGGCGCCGTCCTCCGTGGCGACCATGCTGTCCTCGTGCCGGATGCCGAATTCCCCGGCGATATAGATTCCGGGCTCGTTGCTGAACGTCATCCCCGGCTCGATCCGGAGTTTATTTCCCCGGACCAGGTAGGGATACTCGTGGCCTTCCAGGCCGATGCCATGGCCGAGGCGGTGGGCGAAATACGCGTAGTCCGGGCCGAACCCGGCGTCCTCGATGACCTTGCGGGCGGCCGCGTCGACGTCCTCGCAGGCGGCCCCCGGCCGGCAAGCCCGGAAGGCCGCGGTTTGAGCCTTTTTCACGATGTCCCAGATCCGGATCATTTTATCCGAGGGTTT
>JAAZPG010000177.1 GCA_012797375.1 Acidobacteriota bacterium | reverse complement strand
TGCCGGGAGGATGGAAGACACCGCTTCTTCCGGCTCGGCCGGCCGCGGCCGTGTCGTCTTCCGCCGTTTTTTCTTCCCCGCCGCCGGCGGCGCTTTCCGGCGCTTCCGCGGCGGTTTCCTTCCTTTCCGTCCGTGACGGTTCGCCGTCTTCCCGAAGCGGAGAATCCGCAGCCGGCCCGAGCAACGCCCCGACCGGCGGGCGGGCGGTTCCCGCGGCGGTCTCCGGCGCTGCTGGCGGATTTTTTCCCGCTCATGCGGCCGTTTTTGCCTGGTTCGCCGGATTCCTCTTCCTGCTCTTGAAGCTGGCGTTCGGCCTCGTCGGCGCCTATCGTTTAACCCGGGAAGGATGGGAGCCGGGAGACCGAGGCTGGCGGATTCTGATCGCCCGTTTTCTGGCGGTGGTTCCGCTGAGGAGGGGCGTCCGCTTGAAAAGTCACCCGGAAGTCGCCGTCCCCCTGACCTGGGGCTGGAGAAAGCCCGTCGTCCTTATCCCCGTCGGGGCCGACGCTTGGGAGGAAGCGGAGCGCTCGGCCGCCCTGTTCCATGAGCTTTCCCACATCAAACGGGCGGATTTCCTCTTTCTGCTCCTTGTCCGGCTCAGCCTGGCGGTGTTTTGGTGGAATCCGCTCTGCTGGCTGGCGTATGCCCGTCTTCGAAAGGAACAGGAAATCGCCTGCGACGAGCTGGTCCTCCGCGCGGGGATCAAGCCGTCGATCTACGCCGCCGGCCTTCTGGCCTTCCGCTCGTCGGCGGATTTCCGCGGCCGGGCTGCCGCGGCCGGGCCAGGCCTTTTGGGCGGTCCGTTCTTCAAGGACCGGCTGGCGGCGATTTTGAGGCAAAAACAAACGTTCAAGGAGGTCAAGATGAAATCGAGAATCATGCTGGCGGCTTTGGTCGTCCTAGCCATCGCCTTCATCGGGACGGCCCGCCCGGCCGTCGCGGGCAACGCGGCGTCATCTTCGGGCGCTCCCGTCGACGAAACGTTGTCCGCCGCGGCTCCGGCCGCCGCCCAGGAGGTGAAAGCGGAGAAGGAAACCATCAAGGAAAAGGAAAAAGAGAAGACCGCGCTGAAAGAGAAAGAGAAAAAGAAAGAGAAGGAGAAGACCTCTGTCAAGACGATCATGGTGACGGCCGGCGGCGACAAGGACCAGCCGATTGAAATCACCGTCACGGGAGAAGGCCAAATTAAAAAACTGCTTCTGGACAAGCCCCTGACCCTCAAAACCGGCGAGGACGGCCGGATCACGTTCAGCGTGGAGGGAAAAGTGGTCACGGTCCCGAAGGGCGGGACGATCAGCATCCGGGGCGCCGGCGGCGCGCTGCGCTTCATCAAGGAAGGCCGGATCGTGCAGCTCGAAGAGGGAGAGGCCGCCGACTTGGCCGGGGACGGCGACAAGATCGTGGTGATCGAAAAGCCCGGGGAAGGGGGATCGAAGCATACGATCGTCAAGGAAATCCGGATCAAGAAGGGAGAGGCCGGCCGCGCGATCGAGATCGGCAAGGAAATCAAAGCCGGGGAGCAGCCCGTCAAGGTGATCATCGAGGAGCACGGAAAAGGAAAGCCCGGCGTGGTCTGGACGACGGCCGGAGAGGGTCCGGCGGCCCTGGCGGTGATCGGCGAGCGGGATCTTCTTGAAAAGGTCAAGGCGATCCGGGAGAAAGCCGAGGCGGTCAAAGCCAAGACGCTGGAATTCGAGGAGCTCGAAAAATCCCTGAAGAACCTTGAAGCCGAGCTTAAGGACGCCGAGGACCGGCTCAAGAACATCACGGTCCGGATCGATCAAGGCGAGGACGTCCGGATCGTCCGGGAGGACGAGGCCGGGAAGAAATCCTTCGTCTGGATCGAGGCGGGCGACGCGGGGAAGGACGGCGAACCGATGAAAGTCGTCTGCCGGCGCGATGCGGGAACGCTCGAAATCACGCTGACGGGGATGAAAGGACCGGAGGGCCGGTCGGTGCATGACCGTGCCCTGGCCCGGATAAAGAGAGAGCTCCCCAAGGAAGCCATGCTTCTCGACTCGAATTTCGATGAGGGCGGGGGCAAAATGACGTTCAAGCTCGAAGTCCCCGCGGAAACCGCGACGGACAAGGACTTCGTCGACACGATCATCGACATCGTTTCGGAAGAAACGAAGAAATAGACGGCTCCGGACAAGGGCGTCCCTCCCGGACGGGCGTTCGGTCCGATCGGAAAGGCCTTTCCGGGATTGCATTCGGCCTCGGATTCGGGGATGATAGGCCGAGTCCGGAGAAGGAGGGACGCCGTGGATTTAACGAAAATCATCCGAAAAGAAAACCTTGTCTACTCGGGGAAGTCCAAGGACATCTACCGGATACCGGGAGGACCCTGGAAGGGCAAGTATGCCTTCGTCTTCACCGATCGGGGCACGGGGTACCTGGACAAGGCCGGACGGCCGGTCTTCGATCCCGGCTACGACTCCGTGGTCGGCGAAATCCCGGGGAAGGGAGCCATCGCCGGGCGGTTCGCGACCCGTTTCTTCAACCTGACGGCCAGTAAGAGAATCCCCAGCCACTTCATCGCCTCGGTTCGGGACGAGGTCATGATCGTCGAACCCGCCGTTCCCCTCGGCCTGCCGGAACAAGCCCCGGAATTCGAGGGGTCCGCCCCGCTTCTGAACCTGGAATGGACCTGGCGGAACAACGCTACCGGGAGCTTCTGGCGGAGATACCCGTTCGTCCGGCCGTGCCAGGGCCTGGACCGGGTCGTCGAGGCCTGGACCAAGGGCGATTCGGACACCCTCATCACCTTCGAGTCGCTGGTCGCGGCCGGAGTGATGACCCGCAAGGAGGTCGTCTGGACGGAGGCTTTCGTCAAGCGGATCGCGGCGGTCGTCACGGAGGAGATGGCGTCCCGGGGGCTTCATCTCATCGACGGGAAGATCGAGCTCGGCCGGTTGAAGGGCGGCGACGGGAGAATCGTCCTCATTGACGAGATCTCCCCGGACGTCCTCCGCGTCTGCAAGGGGTACGCCCCGGACGGGAAGAACGGCTGCCGGAAAAGCCGGACATGCATCCGGACAAGCCAGGCGGGGAACGTCCGCAAGATCTCGGGGAAAAACGTCCTGACCGCCGCCCAGCTGGAGGAGGTCTTCCGAACCGCGGGCTAAAGGATGAAGCCGACGCCCAGGGTCAGGGTCAGAACGTCGGTCCGCAGGAGTCGGCCGAATTCCGGCCCCATGGGTTCGGTCCGCAGGTCGTTAATGTCCCGGCCCTTTCCCTCGCCGAAGGCGTAGAGAAACCCGATCCAGCGGTACGTGACGGCCGCGTTGAGAAAGACAGAGGGCCCCAGGTCGAGGTGAAGACCTGCGCCGGCCTGGAGCCCCGCCCCGACGTAGGAGGCGTTCAAGGTCTTGCCTCGGTAGAACGAACCGCCCTTGACCCTAAGGAACGGGAGGGTGATCCCGCCGAGGAAATACGGCCGGAGAGGAAGCTTCTTCAGAAAAAAGGATCTCCCGTTGAGATCGAGCGCCTCGTAGGTCGCGGCGCGGGATCCGTTTTCAAGGGCGACGGTCCGGCGGAGACGGAGGAAGGAAATGTCCCAGGACCCGTTGTAGGATTTCCTCCCGTAGCCGACGGACCAAGCCCCGCCCCGTTCCAGCCGCGGAACGTAAAACGCTTTTTCGAAATGCCAGAGCGTCAGGTTCCGGTTGAGATCGCGGTTGAAGTCGAGAAATTGCCCGGAGAGCAGGAGAAACGGGCCGTCGCGTCCCGGGC
Organism: Acidobacteriota bacterium; assembly: GCA_012797375.1. Taxonomy (GTDB): domain Bacteria; phylum Acidobacteriota; class Aminicenantia; order Aminicenantales; family UBA4085; genus JAAZPG01. The sequence continues at coordinate 2,044 of JAAZPG010000177.1, read as the reverse complement.
CGGCCGCCGAGGCGGCCGAGACGAAGGCCAGGAGGAGCACGGCGGTCAGCGCGCGGCGGGCCATGGGAGACAATGTAGACCGGAGGCCGGCGTTAGTCAACACGGCCGGCGGATCGACGGGAACGTCCAGGACGATGGATCGGCTTCGTTCCTCTTGGAACCTCGACGGGCGGTTTGTCTTTGCCTTCTTCCGGGGAAACCGACCATTCCCGCGGCGGTTGACCTCCGCATCGTCTTTTCCCCTATAATGTCCGGGGAGAACAACGATGCGCCAATATGAAACCGACATTCTGATCATCGGGGCCGGGCCGGCCGGCCTGACGGCGGCCATCTATGCCGCCCGCTCCGGCAAGAAAACGCTGGTTCTGGAAAGCGAGCGGGCGGCCTCGCGGCTCGCCCTGGGATACGAGCTCGAGAATTATCCCGGGTTCGCCGCGATCAACAGCCGCGAGCTTCTGGATAAGTTCCGGTCGCAGGCGGCCGGTTTCGGGGCGGAATTCGCGACGGGCGATGTCATCGCCCTGTCGCTGGAGTCCAGCCCGAAATTCGTCTCGACGTCCGACGCCTTTATCGAGGCCCGGGCTGTCATCCTGGCCACCGGCAAGCCGTTCGCCAAGGAGCGGCAGATCCCCGGAGAGGAACGGCTCCTCGGCTACGGCGTGAGCTACTGCGCGGTTTGCGACGGCCCTCTCTATAAAGGGCGCGACGCGGCCGCCTACGGCCATTCGGCCGAGGCGATCGAGGATATCTGGATCCTGGATCAGACGGGCGTCCGGGTTCATTGGATCCCCGGGCGGGTCAAGGATCCCGCCGCCCTGGAGGAAGCGTTCCTCAAGGCCGAGAAGCGCGGCATCCCGGTCCACGGCGGGGCCGAGATCAAGGAGATCGCCGGAGAGAAGAACGTCGAACGCGTCGTCTTGAAAAGCGAGGGCGGCGAACGGACGCTGGACGTCGAGGCCGTCTTCATTTTTCGGGAAGTCCCGACCGGCCCGCTCTTCGCCAAGTCCGGCCTGGCCCTCGACCATAAGCAATGCCTGGCCGTGGACCGCTTCCAGAGGACGAACCTCCCGGGCGTCTTCGCCGCCGGCGATCTCACCTGCGGCGGCCTTCAAGTCGTCTCGGCCGCCGGCGAAGGCTGCGTCGCCGCCCTCCAGGCCCTGGCTTATTTGCGCAAGTAGCCCTATTTGCCCTTCATCAGCTCCCGGACGGCCGCCTCGATCTGCTGGTCGCGCCCGGCCGACATGACGTCCGGATCGTTCTTGACCCGGATGTCAGGCTCCAGCTGGTTGTTCTCGCAAAGCTTCCCGTCGGGCGTCCGCCATCCGCCCTGGGGGATCCCGAAGCGGAGAGTCGGATCGATCTGGGTTTCCCACCAGACGAACGTTCCCGTGCCCGGCACGGGCATGCCCAGCGTTTGCCCGATCCCCTTGATCTTGTATTCCACGGGGAAAAGGTGGGCGTCCGAGTAATTGGCTTCGCCCATCAGGACGATCGACGGCTTGATCCACTTGTTGTACGGCTCGTAGCCGACGAGCTGGCCGCGAGGCACGATGTCGAAGACCTTTCGGCCGTTCAAGAAATCCGCGAGTTGGTCGTGGAGGCTGCCGCCGCCGTTGAAGCGGGTGTCGACGATCAGGGCGTCCTTCTCCATGCTGAGGCCGAAGACTTCATCGATGACCGTCCGGAAGCTCTGATCGTTCATGCCCCGGACATGGACGTAGCCGATCCGGCCGCCCGAAAGCCGGTCCGTCTCGGCCCGCCGGGCCAGGACCCAGCGCCGGTAGAGAAGGGCGGCCTCTTCCTCCAAGGTGACGGGCCTGACGGCCTCCTCCCAGCGCGAGGACGCCGCCGGATCGAGAACGGAAAGCAGGGTGAGCTGGCCGGCCTTCCGGTTGAGCAGGGCGTAATGGTCGATCGTGCCGTCCAGGGTCCGGCCGTCGATTTTTTCGATGATGTGGCCCGCCCGGATCTTGAGGCTCGCCTTGTCCAGCGGCCCGCCGCTCAAGACCTCGGCGACTTTCAGGCCGGGGCCGGCGTAATCATA
>JAAZPG010000176.1 GCA_012797375.1 Acidobacteriota bacterium | reverse complement strand
CAGATCGCGATCATCTCGACGTTGAGGTCGACGCCCTCGGCTTGGAAGCCCCGGGCGGTCAAAAGCTCGAGAAACTCCCCCCGCCCGCAACCGAGGTCGAGAATCCGTCCGCCCGGCGGAAAGTCGTCGAGATAGGCGATCTGCTGCTTCCGGATTTCCTCCTCGGCCCCGCGGAAGCGGTTTTCGAACCGCAGGTAGCGCCCCTCCTCGAGCGGTTCGATCAGCGGGGCGATCAAGGCGGGCGTGGACAGATTCTTGTCTTGGACGGCGGCCAGCAGCCGATGGAGCTCGTCCTGGAGGGAGGCGAATATTTTAAGAAGGACGGCAGCGTCCTCGGCGGCGATCGCGAGGCGGTCGACCCGCCACTCCATGCTCTTGAAAATCATCCCGACGTGGTTGTTGCCCTCGGCGTCCCACAGCTTGTCGCGGATGTCGGAAAGGACGTCCAGGGCCTCGGCCTGCCGGGCGGCCGCCTCGGCCAGGGCTTTCAAGGCGGCGGCGGCTTCGGCCACGGCGGACCGGATCTCTCCGGACGATTCGGCCGGGGCGGAAAGCCGCCGGACCAACGGATCCAGGCTTTCGGATATGCGGCGGAGCTCGGCGAGCGTCCGCCGGAAATCATCCTCGGCCGCGCGCCGCCGCGCGGCCAGCATCTCGATCGTCCGGAGCATCGGAAAGGCGGATCAGTCGGCCGGCGGGATTTTGTCTTTCGACTCGTCCTTCCCGGCTTCTTTTCCCTTTCCCGAGACGGAGCTCTTGAAATTCCGGATGCTTTCGCCGAGCGATTTGCCGAGATCGGGCAGCTTTTTCGCCCCGAAGATGATGATGACGATCAACAGGACGATCAGCAACTCTTGCGGTCCGACCGTGCCGAACAGAAACATGCCGGCCTCCTTGAATGACGCTATGAAAGTACTCGAGAGAGCTCGAAAAGTCAATGAAACGCGTCTTCGTCCGTCCCGGCGGGGTCGCGCGTTTGACATCGATCCCTCCCGGTGAGACGATACGCCGTCATGATCCGGACGCTCATTCCATTCCCCAGGAGATCCCGATGATTCCCCGGCGAGAATTTTTAAAGATCGGCGGCTTGACTCTCTCCCTCCCGGCCTTCGTCCGCGGATTGTTCGCCTCCCCGGCGGGGGCCGGCGACGAGGTCGGGAATCTTACCGCCGGGGTCCGGCCGCTCGACCCGGCGGACTATGAAGAGCGGCGGGAACGCGCCGCCCGGCGGATGGCTGACGGCGGGCTGGATGCCGTTTTCTTGTCCGGGGGGGCGAACCTGGCTTATTTCACCTCGGTGAGCTGGTGGACGAGCGAGCGGACCTTCGGAGCGATGTTGAATAAAAAAGGCGCCCCGATCTGGGTCTGCCCGGCCTTCGAATTGGACCGGGCCAAGGAAACGATTCCCTCCGGACAAGAGATCCGGACCTGGAAGGAACATGAGAGCCCGTACGCCTTGATCGGAGGAATTCTGAAGGACCTCGGCGGCCGGCGCCTTGGCCTCTCTCCGAACACCGCCGCCTTCCAGGTGTACGGCTTGAATAGAGACGCTTCCTGGATCGAGCCGGCCGACGCGGCATCGGTGACGGAGGGCTGCCGGGGAACCAAATCGGCCAAGGAAATCGCTTATATGGATCTGGCCGCCCGGATCACCAAGCTCGCCTACCGGAAAGCCTTCGGCCGGTTGTCGGAGGGCATGACTCCCCGCGACCTGGCGGGTCTGATCGGAGAAGCCCACGCCGCGATGGGAGCGACCGGAGGCGGCGGCCCCCAATTCGGCCCGGGGACGTCCTTTCCCCACGGCTCGCGGGCGCCGAGGACACTGACCGACGGGATGGCCGTCATGGTCGACGGAGGCTGCAGCGTGGAAGGATACCGCTCCGATGTCACCCGGACGATCGTTTTCGGCGAACCTTCGGACAAAATGGTCCGGATCTGGGACGTCGTGAAAAAGGCCCAGGCCGCAGCCCTCCGGGCCTGCCGGCCGGGCGTCGCCTGCGAGGATGTCGACGCGGCCGCCCGCAAGGTCATCGAGGAGGCCGGCT
>JAAZPG010000020.1 GCA_012797375.1 Acidobacteriota bacterium | reverse complement strand
TGCCGAGCGAAAATGTCCCCTTTAACTGCCAAGGTAAAATGTCCCCTTCCGAAGGGAGGGGGACATGGAAGAGACAATCATCTTGAGCCGGCCCGAAGTCCAGCGGATGGAAGGGTTTGAACAGATCCTAAAGGGGAGCCCGAAGCTTAAGGCGACGGCTCCGATCATGAGGGTTTGTCGTCGTCAAGCCAAGCTGATCCTTTTCCCCTATCGGGAGGAGGGATTTAAAGGGCCGATCCATCAGCGACGGAGGCGGCCGGCCCTATTTTTTCCCGGCGGCGGCTCCCGGCTCGAAAAAAACGCGGCCGTTGAGGCGGACGAGCCGGAGGCGGCCGTCTTTCTCGAGTCGCCGGCCGGCGCGCTCGACGGCTTCCGGCGAAGCGCCCAGGGAGGCGGCGATCCTTTCGGCCGTCTCGGGCCGTCGCCGGACGAAATCAAGAATCCGGGAAGGGAGATCCTTCGTTCGGGTCCGCCGCCCCGGTTTTTTGAAATCGGCGATGATTTCCGCCGTTTCTCCGAGGAAGGCGCGGATTTTTTCGAGATCCCGGCGGCCGAGGGGCCGGGCCCAAGACTCGGCCGGAGGCCGGACGATCGTGTTGAGATGGACGCGGTCGGGCCGGATCCGGGCGATGGCTTTTTTGAGCGCCCGGAGATCGGACGGACGGTCGTTGATCCCTTTGACGAAAAGAACCTCCAGCCAGAGGCGGCCGTGGAAATGCCGCCGGAACGCGGCCAGGCCTTCGATGATCGCGGCCGCCGACAGACCCGGATGGGGGCGGTTGATTTTCCGGAAGGCGTCTTCCGTCGCCGCGTCGAGCGAGGGGACGACGATGTCGGCGGCGGCCGCGTCCTTTCGGACCGAAGGGCGGGTGAACAGGGAGCCGTTGGTCAGGAGGACCACCGGAACCGCGGTCTTCCGCTTGATGGCCCGGATGAGGCGTCCCAGCCCCGGATGGAGGGTCGGCTCGCCCGATCCGGAAAACGTGATGGCGTCGACCCGGCCTCCGCGCCGGAGAACGTTCTCGATCCCGGCCAGGACGGTTTCGACTGGAATGAAAGCCCGGCGCCGGACGGTCGTTCGGGCCCCTCCGCCGAGCTGACAATAGACGCAGTCCATCGAGCACGTTTTAAACGGCAAAAGATCCACGCCGAGGGAATACCCGAGCCGGCGGGACGGAACCGGGCCGTAGAGAAAAGACGGTGAAGCCATGTCGATTGTCATCCCGGGGGATATCGGATATCATATCCTAACACGTTCTCCGGGACGGTTCCAGATGAGCGGATACGGTAAAAAGGAAGCGACGGCCGGCCTCAAAACCCGGCTTCCGTCCATCGACGTTTTTCCCAATCAATTCCGGGACTATGAAATCACGATCATGGTTCCGGAATTCACCTCGGTCTGTCCCAAGACGGGGCTGCCGGATTTCGGGACGATCACGATCACCTATGTCCCCCGGGACTCGTGCCTGGAGCTCAAATCGTTGAAAGAATATTTCCTGGCGTATCGCGATCTCGGCATTTTCTACGAGAACGCCGTCAACCGGATCCTGGAGGACATCGTCGCGGCCGCCCGTCCGGTCCGGGCCGCGGTAAAGGGCTCCTTCAACCCCAGGGGCGGCCTCCTCTCCGTCATCGAAGCGGCCTATCCGCGGGCTCAAAAAGACGCCGGGAGGGCGAAGAAACGTCCCTGACGGCGGGACTCGCGGCCGTTTGAACGCCTCCCGCCGACTTCCCGGATGCCCATGAACACCCTTCCCCCGAAGAATCCGTCGTTCGGCTGGAGCGACGTGTTCATGCTCCTGGTCACCCTGATCTGGGGGCTGAATTTTTCCATCATCAAGATCTCCCTCCGGGAGCTTTCGCCGGCCGGATTCAACGGCTTGCGCCTCCTCCTGACGGCCGCCGTCCTCGTCGGCTTGATGGCCGCCTCCGGCGAGAGCTTCCGCGTCGGCCGAAGCGAGTTTTGGAAGCTGGCCGCGCTCGGGATCATGAGCCACGCCCTTTACCAGATCCTGTTCATCGGCGGGCTGAGCCGGACGACGGCCTCCAACTCCTCGTTCATTCTGTCGTTTTCGCCGGCGATCGTGGCCTTGATCGGCGGCCTCCTCCGAATCGAAAAAGTCCGCTGGGGGGCGGCCTTGGGCATCGTCATCTCCGCGGCCGGCCTCTATCTTGTGATCGCGGGGGGGGAAGGGGGAATCCGGCTATTGAGCGCGGGCTTCCAGGGGGACGTGATGATTTTCGCCGGAACGATTCTTTGGTCCTTGAACACGGTTTTTTCAAAGGAGTTCCTCGAGCGCCTGTCGCCCTTGAAGTTCACGGCGATCACCGTCGGCCTCGGCGCCCTGGCCTACTTCCCGTTCTGTGCCGGCGCGATTTCGCGGATTTCTTGGCGGAGCGTTTCGCCGGCCGCCTGGGCCGGCCTCGGGTTCTCGGCCGTCTTCAGCTTGGTC
>JAAZPG010000175.1 GCA_012797375.1 Acidobacteriota bacterium | reverse complement strand
CGCTTTTCGCCGTATTCCCTTGCTTTGACCAGCGTCTCGCGCAGCAGGGCCATGATCCCCATGCGGGTCGTGGGCATCTCCCCCTCCCGCCGGGCTTTCGCCCCGAGACCGAACATCATGACCGCCCGATCCTTGATGATCATCCGGTCGACGACCGCTCCACAGCTCTTGATCGCCGTCCCCTGCCCGCCGATGACGTTGAGGTTGCCGGGGGTCACGAGCAGTGAAGTGATGCCGTCCCCGCGGAGGAACGAGAAAAGCGGGGCCTGCGGCTCGATGGAATTTTTCACCTCCAGCTCGGGCACGACCGGCTGGGACGTTTCATTGACATAGCTCTGACGTTTCCAGTTGTCGGAGATTCCGGCGTGGGACCGCGGCGAGACCAGGCCGGGCATGACCACCCGGTCGCCGGCCTCGATCACCGGCCAGCCCTCCGGGACGGCGACGTCGCGGCCGATCTTTTCGATCCGCCCGTCTTTCACCAGGATGACGGCGTCGCGCAGCGGCTCCCCGGCCAGGGTGAAGACCGGTCCGGCCCGGATGGCGAACGCCCCGGCCGCGCCGAGGTTCTCCGGCAGATCCAGGGGACGGGCGGCCAGGGGGGCCGCGGTCAATCCGGCCAGGGGTTTCAGGCTTTCGTTCCGGTATTCAACACGGCCGTCGATGATCACCTGGGTGATGCGGGTGGTCAAGGCCAGCGGCTCGCCGTCGTAGAGCACAAGGTCGGCGTCCTTGCCGGGCTCGAGGCTGCCGATCCGCCCGTCCAGTCCGGCGGCCCGGGCGCCGTTCAGGGTGATCGCTTTCAGCGCATCCGCTTCCTTCATGCCGCGGCGGACGCACAGGACGGCCAGTTGGAGAAGATTCTGCTGGCCGCCGCCCAAGGCGTCGGTTTGGAGAGAGACGTCCAGCCCGGCCTCGGCCAGGATAGCCGCCGTGTTATGGAAGACATGGGGATTGTCAAAATACCCAAAGAGCATCGGCGGGCCGACGTTGAAGGCGACATCCTTGTATTCCTTGAGTTCGTCCACCACAAGATAGACCCAATAGCAATGGGCCAGGGTCAGCCTCAGGTTGAATTCCCGGGCCAGGCGGATGCAGCTCATGGCCTCCGCGGCCGTGGCGCAGTGCATGTGGACCGGGATTTCCCGCCGGAGGGCTTTCAACACCGTCTCCTTGCCGAGCTCCCGCTTCGGAGCCGCGGCCGCCTTTCCCGCCTTCTTCTCCTTCTCGAACTTCTCCCAGGCGGCCTCGTATTCCCGCGCCTCGACGAACGCCTTGCGGGCTAAATGGTAAACGGCCATCAGCGTGGCGGGCATCTGTTTGCGCGGCCCGTAGACGCCGATGGGATTCCCTTCGATGGCCATTTTCAGGCAGTTGTCTTCCTGGAGGACCATGCGATCGGGCCGGTCGTCTTTCAGCTTCACCGAAACGCCGGTCCCGCCGATGACGTTGCCGCTTCCCGGGAGAGCCACGATCGTCGTCACCCCTCCGGCCCGGGCCACGGGAATGGCCGGATCCTCGAAGTTGAACGAATCCAGGGCCCGCACCTGCGGGGTGAGGGGATTGGTCATTTCATTTCCGTCACTGTTCTCTTCCACCGAGGGCACGGAATAGACGCCGACGTGGGAATGAATATCCACCAGCCCCGGGGTGACCGCCCAGGCCTGGACGACGGGCGTTCCCGGAGGCGGGACGATCTCCGTTCCGACGGCGGCGATCTTTCCGTCCCGGATGAGGACGGCCCCGTTTTCCACGACGGCTCCGCTGATCGTATAGATTTTTTTTGCCCGGATCATCAGGGTTTCCCCCGACGCTTGAACCGCGAAAAAAACAAGGGCACCGGCCAGTAACAATCCGACGGTCGATTTACGCACGGACATCTCCTTTCTCAAGGTTTTCATTATTCAAATCGGACACCCCGTCGCGAGATATCCTAGATATGATATTTTAGCACGGGTTCTCTTGTTTCCGAACCGGACATGGTTTCGATTCTTCAGTCTCGTCAGCATTACGCCGGCGACAGGGCGCCTCCGGTCGTTCCGCGGGGCGGAGAACATCACCGATCGGACAGACCCCCGCGGGAAAAGGGAAACGATCAACCGGGCCGGCCGCCGGATGTTATCTAGCGCCTCAACCCGGATGCGCGCGGCGAGTCGCGCCGACCCGGGTTGGAACTCCAGG